>DATFEU010000244.1:0-4586 GCA_035250725.1 Actinomycetota bacterium | reverse complement strand
GGGCTCGCGTGGCGATGCTCGACAAGGACGGGGCGGCTGCTGAGGCCGCCGCCGCCGCGATCGCCGGCGAGGGCCTCGCCGCCGAGCCGCACAAGGTCGACGTCACCGACGAGGCCGGGATCGGCGCCGCGGTCCGGAAGGTCCTCGACGCGCACGGCAGGATCGACGTGCTCGTGAACAACGCGGGGATCTACCCGCACACGCCGTTCGAGGAGCTCACGTTCGAGGAGTGGCGCCGGGTCCTGTCCACGAACCTCGACAGCGTGTTCCTCGTGACGAGCGCGGTGTACCCCCACCTGCGCGAGCGCGGCTACGGACGGATCGTGAACCTCTCGACGGCGGCGTTCCTGATCGGCTACCCCGAGCTCACGCCGTACCTCTCGAGCAAGGGCGGCATCATCGGGTTCACGCGCTCGCTCGCGGCCGAGGCCGGCCCGCACGGCATCACGGTGAACGCGATCACGCCCGGCATGATCGAGACCGAGGGCACCGAGGAGGAGGACCCCGAGGGCGAGCTGTTCGAGGAGATCGGCGCGGACCAGGCGATCAAGCGGCGAGGCCGGCCCGAGGACATCGCTGAGACGATCGCGTACCTCGCGAGCCCCGCGGCCGGGTTCATCACCGGACAGACGATCAACGTCGACGGCGGCCACCGGATGCACTGATCCCACGGACGACCGTGGACCGTTCCGGCCGCCCGATGGGAGGATGGGCCGCACACACGCGAACCGGAGGAACCGCGATGGACGAGCCAACCACCGAGAACGGCAAGCAACCACGGAAGCCGGTCGCGCCGTACCTGGCCGTCGGGATCTCGACGGTGGTGCACGGCGTCGGCGAGCGCAAGGACATCGCGCAGAACCTCGACACGATCGAGGACGCGATCCACGCGGCGATGGGGATCATCTCGATCAACATGCCGGTGAAGCTGATCACGCTCGCCGAGGGCGCGCTCACCGGGTTCACCGACGAGGCCTTCGACGTGCCGCACGTGACGGCGGCGCGCGAGCTGTTCATCGACGTCCCCGGCGAGGAGACCGAGCGGCTCGGCGAGCTCGCGAAGATGTACGAGACCTACCTGGTCGTCCAGTCGAAGGCCCGCTGGCCCGAAGTGATCGACGACCGGTACTTCAACATGCTGTTCGTGATCTCGCCCGAGGGCGAGGTGGTCCACCGGGCCGCGAAGAACCACCTGTGGTGCCGTGAGCGCTCGTGCACACCGCACGACGTGTACGACCGGTGGGTCGAGATGTTCGGCGACGGCATCGACGCGTTCTACCCGGTCCTTCGAACTGACGACATCGGCAACCTCGGCACGATCTGCTGCTCGGACGGCGAGTACCCCGAGGCGGTCCGCGCGCTCGCGTTCAACGGCGCCGAGGTGGTCTACCGGCCGAGCGAGGCCGTCCCGATGACGAACGTCGGCTACCCGGGCGGCGGGACGTGGATGCTGCAGAACCGCGCGCACGCGCACTTCAACAACGTCTACATCGTCGCGCCGAACGTCGGCCCGGTGTACCTGCATCCGAAGATGCGGCACCCGATGGACATCGCCGGCGGCCAGTCCCACATCGTCGACTACATGGGCAACGTGCTCTCGTACTCCCCGTCCGGCTACAACACGTTCGTAACCGGCATCGTCGACATCGAGGCGCTGCGCCAGTTCCGCGTCATGAACCTGAACTCGAATTGGATGAAGGACCTGCGGACCGAGGTGTTCCGCCGGATGTACGAGGAGCCGATCCACCCGAAGAACCTCTGGCTTCGCCAGGCGCCGTACTCGCACGAGGAGGTGGACGCCTTCTACCGCCGGAACATCCAGCGGCTGATCAAGCGGGGCGCCTACACACGCCCAGCGAACGAGTTCGAGGGCGCGAAGTTCTTCCCGATGGATCCGGACCTCTCGCCCGCACGAGCCTGGAAGGAGGCGCGGCAGCTCTGGGCCGACGACGGCCCCGACGACCTGGGCGGCGACGGTCCGGGCGGCCCGGATGCCTGAGGGCGGCTACGACGTCGTCATCGTCGGCGGCGGGCACAACGGCCTGGCCTGCGGCGGGTACCTCGCGAAGGCCGGCCAGCGCGTGCTCGTCCTCGAGGCCCGCGACGTGGTCGGAGGCGGCTGCGCGACGAAGGAGGTCGCGGCGCCCGGCTTCCGGCACAACTTCCACTCGAACTTCCACGGGATCATCCACATGGGGCCGGTCTACCGAGACCTCGAGCTCGAGCGCTACGGCGCCACCTACGTCTGGCCCGAGAACCAGTTCGGCCACGTGTTCCCGGACGGCCGGGCGCTCGTGTGCTCGCGGGATCTCGACACGACGGTCGAGCGGATCGCCCGGTTCTCCAAGCGCGACGCGGACACGTTCCGCGAGGTCGCGCAGGCGTACCTCGATGTGCTGCGGGAGGGGTTCATCCCGGCGATGTTCGCGCCGCCAGGACCCCCCTCGGGCGACCTCGCGCCGCTTGAGGGCTCGACCGACGGCCTCGGGCTGATCCGGCAGTTCCTCACCGCGCCGAACCACGTCGCGCGCGACCTGTTCGAGTCGCCCGAGGTCCAGACGTGGGTCGGGTTCTGGGTCGCGCAGCTCGCCGGGACCGGCGACGTGTTCGGCCTCGGCGCGAACTACCCCGTGATGGTCGCCGGCTCGATGGAGCCGTACGGCTGGGCGATCTGCGAGGGGGGCTCGAACAACCTCGCGCAGGCCATGGCGTCGTTCCTGGTCGAGCACGGCGGCGAGATCCGGCTGGACGCGCCGGTCGCGCGGATCGAGGTCGATGGCAACGGCGCGCGGTCGGTGAAGCTCGAGGACGGGACGGCGATCCCGGTCGAGGGCACACTGATCTCGAACCTCGACCCGAAACACACGTTCCTCGACCTCGTTGGCGAGGACGCGCTCGACGCGACGATGCTGCACGCGTGCCATCGCTGGCGGTACGACGTGATGTCGATGTTCTGCGTCTACCTCGCGCTCGACGCGCCGGTGCGCTGGAAGGCGGCCGAGTTCGAGCCGGCGGTGCAGCGGTGCTTCGCGGTCTCGATCTGCGAGTCGCTCGACGTGCTCGACGACAACGCGAGCGACTGCCGGCTCGGCGTCCCGCCTCGGCAGCCGGGGTTGTTCACGGTGCACCCGTCGGTGTTCGACCCGTCGCTCTGCCCGCCCGGCAAGGAGGCGACCTTCTGCGAGCAGATCGCGCCCTACGAGCTCCGCGACGGCGGCTCGGCGGCGTGGGAGGAGCTGAAGGAGGAGTACGCGGCCGTGGTGCTCGATCGCTGGCGCCCGTACCTCGAGAGCGGTCTCGAGCCCGAGGCGGTCGTCGGCCGGTACATCTCGAGTCCGATCGACATCGAGCGGGTCATGCCCTCGATGCGCCACGGCGACTGGAACCACGGCGAGATGAGCCAGGACCAGCTCGGCGTATTCCGGCCGTTCCACGAGTACCCGCCGTACCGCACCGGGTTCCCGAACGTCTACATGTGCGGGGCATCGACGCACCCGGGCGGTTCGATCGGCGGCGCGTGCGGGTACAACGCGGCGACGGTCATCGCTCAGGACCAAGGGCTCGACATGTGGTGGAAAGGCTGAGAAGTCTTCCCGAGCGGCCCTCAAGGCTCCTTACGCGTAGACCGGGCGTGCCTGCCCGACCCACCAGATCTGGGAAACGAGACCCGTCTGGGGTGTTACAACCTATCCGGGGGAACGGATGGCTGATCGTCTCGACACCCGGATTGCTAGCTACCGCATCGAGTCGCTGATCTCTCGGGGTGGGATGGGCGAGGTCTACCTCGCAGAGCAGGATGCGCCAAAACGCAAGGTGGCGCTCAAGCTCCTGTCCCCCGAGCTGTCCCTCGACGCCGGGTTCCGCGAGCGCTTCGCCCGAGAGTCCGAGGCCGCGGCCTCGATCGACCACCCTAACGTGATCCCGATCTACCAATCCGGCCAGGCCGACGGCGTGCTGTTCATCGCGATGCGCTACGTGGAAGGGACCGACCTTCGCACCCTCATCGCCGAGCAGGGGCCGCTCCCACCCGAACGGGGCGTCCATATCTGCGCCCAGGTCGCAGATGCGCTGCAGGCCGCCCACGAACGCGGTCTGGTCCACCGCGACGTCAAGCCCGCCAACCTCCTGATCGGCAGGTCCGATCACGCCTACCTCTCGGACTTCGGCCTGATCCGAAGGACGGAGCTCTCCGCCGGCATCACCAAGACCGGCCAGTTCATGGGCACGCTCGACTACGCCTCCCCCGAGCAGTTCGAGGGCAAGCCACTCGGTTCGCCGACCGATGTGTACTCGCTCGGGTGCGTCTTGTTCGAATGTCTGGTCGGCGAGCCGCCGTTCCGCAGGGAGCAGGACGCCGCCGTGATGTACGCGCACCTGCACGATCCACCACCGAGCGCACGTGCGCGGCGACCGGAATTGCCCCATTGGGTCGACCAGGTGATCGAGAAGTCGATGGCGAAACGCCCGGTCGATCGCTACGCCACGGCAGGCGAGCTCGCGGCCGCCCTGAAAGGTGCGCAGGCCGGGGACCCGGCGCCGCGGCCCAGGCGAACTCGATCGAAGGCATGGCTCGCCGTCGCGGGTGC
>DATFEU010000242.1:0-3071 GCA_035250725.1 Actinomycetota bacterium | reverse complement strand
AAGGCCCTCGAGAAGGCCGCCGAAGCGCGGAAGAAGCGGGCCGAGCTCAAGGGTCAGTTGAAGACCGGCAACGTGAGCCTGTCCGACGTGCTGACCCGTCAGGACGACGACACGGTCGGCAAGATGAAGGTGTCGGCGGTCCTCGAGGCGCTCCCGGGTGTGGGGAAGGTCCGAGCGCGCAAGATCATGGAGCGACTCGACATCTCCGCGAGCCGGCGGGTTCGTGGATTGGGCGCGAAGCAGCGCGAGTCGCTGCTCGCCGAGTTCGCGAAGAAGTAGCGGCCTGGCCCACGGGAGGCTCTTCGTCCTCGCCGGTCCTTCCGGGGTGGGGAAGGGCACCGTCGTCCGTCTCGTGCAGCGCCGGCTTCCGGACCTCGTCGTCTCGGTATCGGTGACGACGCGCGCGCCGCGTTCCTCCGAACGCGACGGGGTCGACTACCGGTTCGTCTCGGAGGACGAGTTCGCCCGGATGGTCTCGGCGGGGGAGCTCCTCGAATGGGCGGAGATCTTCGGCCACCGTTCTGGAACCCCCCTCGTGCCGCTCCGGTCGACCTTGGCCGAGGGCAGGGATGTGCTGCTGGAGCTCGACGTCCAGGGCGCGCGCCAGGTTCGGGACGCCGATCCCGATGCCGTGCTCGTGCTGCTCGAGCCCCCCTCGATCGAGGAGCTCGAGCGGCGGTTGCGCACCCGAGGAACCGAGACCGAGGACGTGCTCGCTCGGCGCCTCGCCAAGGCCGAGTGGGAGCTCGGCGAGCGCGGGCTCTTCGACCGGGTCGTGGTGAACGACGACGAGGAGGAGGCCGCCGGGGAGGTCGCTGCTATCATCGAGGCGTCTCCCCGGCATCTCGCGGAAGGGCCGACCCCATGATCGAACCCAAGATCGACGAGCTGCTCTCGCAGGTCGATTCGAAGTACACCCTGGTCACCCTGGCGGCCAAGCGCGCCCGGGAGATCAACTCCTACTACAACCAGCTCGGCGAAGGTCGCGCGGAGTTCGTACCGCCGCTCGTCGAGTCGGGGCTCCGGAACAAACCCCTGTCGATCGCCCTCGAGGAGATCGCGGAGGGCAAGATCAACGCGGAGCGTCCCGAAGGCGTCGGCATCAAGTAGCCGCGGCGACGACCCCTGAGGAGGGGAGGGACGTGTCGACGAGCGAGCGTTCCGTCCTGAGCGGCCGGCGGGTCCTGCTCGGCGTCACCGGTGGGATCGCCGCGTACAAGGCCTGCATCCTCACACGACTCCTGCGGTTGCACGGCGCGACCGTCCGCGTGATCATGACGCGCTCGGCCGAGCGGTTCGTCGGCCCGGCCAGCTTCGCCGCGCTCTCGGACCATCGCGTCTACACCGATCTGTGGGAGGAGCCCGGGACGGTCCTGCACGTGGAGCTCGCGCGTGAGGCGGACGTCGCGGTCGTAGCCCCCGCGACGGCCAACGTCATCGCGAAGCTCGCGCGCGGCTTCTCCGACGACCTGCTGAGCGCGACCCTGCTCGAGTTCGCGGGGCCCCTCGTCGTCGCTCCCGCGATGCACACGGGGATGTGGGAGCACCCCGCGACGCGGAAGAACGTCCGCATGTTCGAGGAGCTGTACTCGGCTCGGGGGTTGCGATTCGCAGGGCCCGTGCACGGGCCGCTGTCGGCGGGCGACGAGGGTCCGGGGCGGATGGCCGAGCCCGAGGCGATCCTCGCCGAGATCGAGGACCTGTTGGCCGAACGCGGCGACCTCGCGGGGCGGCGGATCGTGGTCACGGCCGGTCCGACGTGGGAACCGATCGACCCCGTCCGATTCGTCGGCAACCGCTCGACCGGGAAGATGGGGTTCGCGGTCGCGGAGGAGGTGTTCGGCCAGGGCGCGAACGTGATCCTCGTCGTGGGTCCGGGGACGCTCGAACCGCCCGAAGGCCCCGAGGTGGTGCGCGTCACGACGGCCGAGGAGATGCGCGACGCCGTGAGGCGCGCGGCCGAGGACGCGGACGCGGTCGTCATGGCCGCCGCGGTCGCGGACTTCCGTCCGGCCGCCGCCGCCGAGGGCAAGCTGAAGAAGCACGAGGGACCGCCGGAGGTCCGACTGGTCCCCACGCCGGACATCCTGGCCGAGCTCGGCGCGTCAACGGACCGTCCCGTGCTCGTCGGGTTCGCCGCCGAGACCGAGGATGTCGAGGCCGCCGGACGGCGGAAGCTCGAGGCCAAGGGCGTCGACCTCCTCGTCGCGAACGAGGTCGGGCGCGAGGGCACGGGGTTCGGTTCCGACACGAACCGCGCGGCGATCCTGGCCGCGGACGGACAGGACGAACCGCTCCGGGACTGGACGAAGCGCGAGCTCGCCGCCGCGATCTGCGACCGCCTCGCCAAGCTCCTCCCGCGATGAATCGCCGGATGGCGGGCGCGTCCCGGACCACTGCTATGCTCGCGCGGCGATGACCCAGCCGTACCTGTTCACCTCCGAATCGGTCACCGAGGGGCACCCCGACAAGCTCGCCGACCGGATCTCCGACGCCGTCCTCGACGCGATCATCGCCGTGGATCCCGTCGGGCGCGTGGCGTGCGAAACCCTCGTCACCACGGGGCTCGTCATCGTGGCGGGCGAGATCTCGACCTCCGAGTACATCGACATCCCGGCGGTGGTTCGGCGGACCGTGACCGAGATCGGCTACACGGACGCGAACTTCGGCATCGACGGCGACACGTGCGGCGTGATCACCTCGATCCAGGAACAGTCCGCCGACATCGCGCGCGGCGTGGACGATTCGCTCGAGCACCGCGAGGGTCATTCGTCGGACGAGCTGGACCTCTTGGGTGCCGGCGACCAGGGGATGATGTTCGGGTTCGCGTGCCGGGAGACCGACGAGCTCATGCCGCTCCCGATCGCGCTGGCGCACCGGCTCGCCAAGCGCCTCGCCGACGTTCGCAAGGCCGGCGTCGTCCCGTACCTGCGACCGGACGGGAAGAGCCAGGTCACCGTCGAGTACGAGGGCACGAAGGCGCGGCGCGTCCACACGGTCCTCATCAGCGCGCAGCACCGCGAGGAGGTCGACGTCGAGACGCTGCTCGCCCCGGACGTGCGCTCGGAGGT
>DATFEU010000240.1:0-21470 GCA_035250725.1 Actinomycetota bacterium | reverse complement strand
CTTCACCAGCAGGATCCCGTCCTCGACGATGAGGCGCTCGAGGATCGGCACTTGGCGCAGGAACCGCCGATGCTCCTCCGGCGTGCAGAAGCCGAGCACCTTCTCCACGCCCGCGCGGTTGTACCAGCTGCGGTCGAACAGGACGATCTCGCCGGCCGACGGGAGGTTCGCGATGTACCGCTGGAAGTACCACTGCGTCCGCTCGCGTTCGGTCGGCTTGGGCAGCGCCGCGATGCGCGTCACGCGCGGGTTCATGTACTGGGTGATCCGCTTGATCGTCCCGCCCTTGCCGGCGGCGTCGCGTCCCTCGAAGATCACGACGATCCGAGCGCCCGTCGCCGCGACCCAGTCCTCCAGCTTCACGAGCTCCTCCTGGAGGCGACGGAGCTCCTTCTCGTACACCTTCTTCGGGAGCTTGCTGCCGCGATCCTCCGCATCGCGGTGTTTCGAGCCCTTGCTCGAGCCTTTGCGTCGGCGGTGATCGGTGTCCGTGGCCATCGATGCTCCTTCGGCGCGATCGAACTCCCCGGGCATCTTCCCACGACCTCCGGCGAGGTTTCGCCTAGGCTCGACCCGTGAGGCGGACCCGAACCCTGGTCGTGACGTCCCTGGCCTGCCTGGTGGTCGCCGCCTGCGAAGGAACCCCCGTGGCCGACCGTAGCGCGCTCGCCGACGACGCAGTCACCGTCGGGTCGTTCAACTTCCCCGAAAGCGTGCTGCTCGCCGAGCTCTACGCACAGGCGATGGAGTCGTCGGGCTACCGGGTGGAGCGCGAGCTGGCGCTCGGCACGCGCGAGCTCGTGATCCCGGCCCTAGCCGGCGGACTCGTGGAGTTCGTCCCCGAGTACGCCGGGAGCGGCCTCGACTTCCTCGCGGGCGCGGGGGCCGCCTCCGCGGACCCGGATGCCACGTACGGGGCGCTCGTCAAGCACCTCTCGCCGCTCGGGGTCGTCGCCCTCGAGGCGTCCAGGGCCCAGGACCAGAACGGGTTCGCCGTCACCGCCGAGACCGCCGGGCGGTTCGGTCTGGAGTCGCTCAGCGATCTCGCGACGGTGTCACCGCAGCTGACGTTCGGCGGCCCGCCCGAGTGTCGAGATCGCCCGCGGTGCCTGCCCGGGCTCTCGTCCCGGTACGGCATCACGTTCGACGAGTTCCTCGAGCTCGACAGCGGGGGGCCGCTCTCGCTCTCGGCGCTCCTGCAGGGAACGGTCGACGTCGCCCTGCTGTTCACGACCGACGGCGCGATCGATCGGCACGACCTCGTGCTGCTCGAGGACGACCGCCACCTGCAACCGGTCGAACACGTCACGCCCGTGATCAGGACCGAGACGGCGTTCCGGTTGGGGCCGGGCCTCGCGCCCGTCGTGAACGCCGTCTCCGCCGCCTTGACGACGGCCGAGCTCCGACGCCTCAACGCCGAGGTGGCGCTCGGCGATCCCCCGTCCGACGTCGCGGCGACGTGGCTCGCCGCCAACGGGCTCGTCGAGAGCGTCGGGTAGGGTCGGCGGCCGGCGCATGGACGCGACCAGACGCGCGGAGGATGTTCGAGCGGAGCCGGGGACGATCCTGCCCGAGCCGCCGGGGCGGCGACGGCGGCCGTCGGGGGAGCCTCCCGCGCTGCCCCACAAGCTGGGTCGCTCCGGGAAGTTCTGGCTGCTCATGGTCGGCTACTTCGTTTTCGCGATCGCCGGCTTCCTGATCTTCCCGAGCCTCGAGAGCTTCTTCGAGCGGGTCGATCACGGGCGACAGGCATGGGTCGTGAACTTCCGCAGCCCCGGACGCACGGACGCGATGCTCGTGGTCAATACGCTGGCGTCGCCCTGGACGATCCGCGTCCTCCGATGGGGGATCATCCTCACGCTGCTCGTGTTCCGCCGGTGGCGGCACCTGTTCGTGTTCCTCGGCGCGATCTTCTTCGTCGAGGCGATCGCCTTCGTCACGTCCGAGATCATCGCCCGGCCTCGGCCGTTCGGGATCCCGATCCTCGCCGGCTGGCAGGGGTACTCGATGCCGTCCCGGCCCGTCGCAGGGATCACGGTCACGTTGCTCGGCGCCGCCTACGCGCTCGTCGTCGCCGGCAGAGCGCGGTTCGCGGCCAAGTGGGTGATCGGTGTCGTGCTCGCGCTGCTGCTGCTCTCGCGGACCTATCTCGGTGTGGATCATCCGACCGACGGCCTGGCCGCCGCGGTCTTCGGCGTCGCCGTCGCCGTCGGGATGTTCCGCTGGTTCACGCCGAACGACGTCTTCCCCGTTTCCTACCGTCGAGCCAAGGCCGCGCACCTCGACGTCGGAGGTCGGCGCGGAGAGGCGATCGTGTCCGCGATCCGCGACCAACTCGGGCTGAACGTCCTCGGCGTGAAACCCGTCGGCCTCGAGGGCTCGGGCGGTTCGACGCCGCTGCGGATCGAGGTCGAGGTCTCGGAGGACCAGCCCAACCGATACGTCTTCGCCAAGCTCTACGCGAAGAGCCACGTCCGCGCCGACCGCTGGTACAAGCTCGGCCGGACGATCCTCTACGGCGCGCTCGAAGACGAGACGCCGTTCCAGTCGGTTCGGCGGTTCGTCGAGTACGAGGACTACACGTTGCGGCTGCTGTACGAGCTCGGCGCTCCCACCCCGAGACCCTACGGCATCGTCGAGATCACCCCCGAGCGCGAGTACATGATCGTGATGGAGTTCTTCGACGGCGCCATCGAGATCGGCGATGCCGAGATCGACGACGGGGTCATCGATCAGGGGCTCGCGCTCGTCCGGCGGCTCTGGGAGGCGGGGCTCGCCCACCGGGACGTCAAGCCGGCGAACCTGATGGTGCGAGACGGCGAGCTGAAGCTCATCGACGTGTTCTTCGTGCAGGTCCGTCCGTCGCCATGGCGGCAGGCGGTGGACCTCGCGAACATGATGCTCGTGCTCGCGCTGCGGAGCGATGCGGAACGCGTGTACCAACGCGCGCTCCACCACTTCAGCGAGGACGAGATCGCCGAGGCGTTCGCCGCCGCTCGCGGCGTCGCGAGTCCCACGCAGGTGCGGACGCAGCTGAAGAGCGACGGTCGCAACCTCCTGGAGCGGTTCCGCAAGCTGGCACCCGCCCGCGAGCCCGTCGTGATCCAGCGGTGGAGCTTTCGACGGGTGGTGCTGACCCTCGGCGTCCTGCTCGTTGGACTGCTCGTCCTCCTGCTGCTCATCAGCAACTGGGCGGTGTTCGCTTGAGCGCGGCGCTTCGGATCCCGCGGTCCCTCCTCGCGCTCCTGCTGGTCGCCGGCGTCCTCGGTGGCTGCACGATCTCGCCGGGCAGGACATCGGAGGTCAGCTGCCCGGTGGAAGAGCGCGAGCTGCTGCTGCTCGCGGCGCAGGCGGTGCCCAGCGCCACCCTGCTCCCCTGCGTGACCGCCTTCCCGGCGGGATGGGGGTACGGCGGCTCGGACGTGCGCAGCGGGATCGCCCGGTTCTGGCTCGAGTCCGACCGCGCCGGGTTCCACGCCGTCGAGGTCTCGCTCACCGCCTCGTGCCGAACGATCGGGGCGATCGACATGACGAACTCCACCCAGGAGGTGGGCGTCCAGGAGCTGGTCCGCGTCTACGATCTCCACCCCTTCACCGCCGATCGGTACTTCCTGTTCACCGGCGGATGCGTGACGTATCGCTACCGGTTCGACGCCGATGCCGCGGCGACGCTCGCGCTCGAGGTGGATCAGGCGGTCACGTTCGGCCTTCGTTCCTCGCTCGTCGAGCGCGTCGACGACGAGTTCGGACTCACGCTGTGCGGCGCGAGCGCTCCGCCCTGCCTCCCGGGGGAATGAGGTGCTGACCGACCACCGCAGGGCGATCTGGTTGTCCGTGGGGCTGCTCGCGGCGATGGTCTTCATGTTCGTCGCGGTGGGGCGCCATCCCGAGGACGCCGCCCCGACCACCACGATCGCGTTCATCGGTGAATGGGACCTGTTGATGTACGAGGCGATGATCGACATCCGCAACGACCCGCTCACCGCGATCGCGCTCGTGCTGAACGTCCTCGGCGGCGGTCTCGTGACGATCCCGCTGCGGTCCCTCGTCGCGATCTGGCTCGGCCTGCAGCGGCGATGGCGGGCGTTCGCGTCGTGGGTGCTGACCTGGGCTGCGGCCGAGGTCATCACGGCCGGTGCCAAGAGCTTCTTCCACCGGGGGCGCCCGCCCGAATCGATCGTCGACACCGTGGGGTACTCCTTCCCCTCCGGCCACGCCGTCGCCGGGGCGGCCACCGCGGTGGCGCTCGTCCTGGTGCTGCTCCCGCCGGGACGCGAGCGGCGCCGGTGGGAGGTCACGGCGGTCGTGTTCGCGTTCGTCATGGCGCTCTCCCGCGTGTACCTGCGGGCGCACTGGCTGTCCGACGTCGCGGCGGGCGTGCTGCTCGGCGCCGGCGTGGCGCTCGGCTGCGCGGGGCTCGTCACCGAGGTGCGCGACCTGTTCATGCGCCGGCGGTCGCCCGCCGAGCATCCGACCTCGGTCACGGCGCCCCCCTAGCCGGCGGAGAGGATCACCTCGGGCCTCGCGCGGGGGCCCTCGTCCCGGTACACGCCGATCAGGGCGCCGTCCGGTCCGAAGACGGCGTGCGGGCCCTCGACCCCGGAGGGCGCGAGGATCCGGCCGTGCGACGCCGCCCGGGCCTCCTCGTCCTCGAGCTCCACCCTCGGCAGGTGCACCACCGCCAGCTCGACCGGCAGGGGCGCGCCCTCACCGGGAGGGCGAGCGTCGACGACCTCGAACGGCCCGATGTCGGTGCGGCGAAGGGCGACGAGGTGCGCGCCGCAACCGAGGCTTCGACCGAGGTCGGCGGCGAGGACCCGCACGTACGTGCCGGACGAACACGTCACGCGGAACCCGACGTCACGCCCGTCGAACGCCGTCACGTCGAACGCATCGACCCTGATCGGGCGGGGCGGCGCCTCGACGGGCCGGCCGGCCCGCGCCTCCTCGTACAGCTTCCGGCCGCCGACCTTCACCGCCGAATAGGCCGGCGGCGTCTGCATCGAGTTGCCGAGGAGCGCCGCGCCCGCCCGTTCGACGTCGTCGCGCGACGCGGCGACCGGCGCCGTCCGGACGATCTCGCCGTCGGCGTCGAGCGTGTCGGTCTCCCCGCCGAGGCGTGCGACCCCCCTGTACGTCTTCGGGAGCGCCCCGAGGTAGCGGAGCAGACGCGTGGCGCGCCCGACCCCGAGGATCAACAGCCCCGTCGCCATCGGGTCCAGGGTCCCGGCGTGGCCGATCTTGCGGATCCCGAGCGCCCGCCGTTCGGCGTCGACGACGTCGTGCGACGTCATCCCCGACGGCTTGTCGACCAGCAGCAGCCCGTCGGGCATCGCTACGAGGCGCTGCCCAGCGCCGCCTTCAGCCCGTCGACGGTCTCAGCTAGGCCTTTGGACGACGTGAAGCCGGAGGCCAGCCGGTGGCCGCCGCCCCCGAAGCGGGCGGCGACCGCGGCGACGTCGTGGTCCCCGCGGGAGCGGAGGCTGACCTTGAACCGGCCGTCGCGCTGCTGCTTGATCACCGCGGCCACGTCGGCCTCCCGCGCGGTGCGCACGACGTCGATCAGGTCGTTCGCCCCACCGCCGTCCACGCCGGCGTCGCGGAGGTCGCCCTGCGTGAGGTAGGTCCAGACGAGGTCGGCGTCCTCCTCCAGCCGGATCCGCCGGAGCGCGACGGCCAGGAGCTGCAGGTCCATGAGGCCGCTGTCCTCGTACAGCGCCTGCACCAGCCGGGTGTGTTCGAACGGGAACTCGCGGAGCTCGGCCGCGAGCCGGAGCGTCTCCGGCCGGACCGCCTCGTACTGGAACCGACCCGTGTCGGTCACGAGCCCCGCGTACAGACACGTCGCGGTCTCGAGCGAGACCTCGCCCCCCAGGTGCTGCAGCAGCCGCCACACCAGCTCGCTCGTGGACGAGGCGGAAGGGTCGATGATCGCGACGGAGCCGAGTCCTTCGTTCGTGACGTGGTGATCGATCCAGATCAACGTCTTCGAGCGCACCGCGGCGCCCGCGAGCGAGCCGAGGCGGTCGAGCGACGCGCAGTCGCACGTCACCGTCACGGACGGCTCTTTCGGGAACCCGCCCGGCGGCACGAGCGCCTCGACCCCGGGCAGCTCGGCGGCCCACCGCGGCGCCTCGAACGGATCGTTCCCGAACGAGCAGACGGTCTCCTTGCCCATACCGCGCAGGTGGTTCGACAGCCCCAGCATCGACCCGAGCGCGTCGGCGTCGGGGTTCACGTGACAGGCGAGGGCGACGCTCGGTGCCTCGGACAGCGCGGTGGCGGCCTTCGCGTACGGGTCGACGCTCATGCCTCCTCCCCCAGCTCGTTCAGCTCGCGCAGGAGCTCCTCGATCCGGTCGCCCCGTTCGATCGCCACGTCCTCCTCGAACCGAAGGTCCGGCAACACCTTCATCCGGACCTCGTGGCCGATGACCTGCCGGAGGTGCCCGCGCGCGGAGCGCAGCGCCGCGGCCGTCGCCCGCCGGGCTCGGTCGTCGCCCAACGCGGTGTAGAACACGCGCGCGAGCCGCAGGTCCGGCGTGACGTTGACGCCGGTCACCGTCACGAACCCCACTCGGGGGTCCTTCAGCTTCGGGATCTCCTCGGCGAGGATCTCGCGGAGCTCCTCGGACACGCGGTTCGTGCGACCGCCGGCACCCGTCACGGTTCCTCGTCCTCCGGGTAGTGGAGCGTGATGTCCGAGCCGATCACCTCGACCTCCGCCCATCGTTCGACGAGGCGCTCCACCTCGTGCAGCACCCGGCGGGCCTGGTACTGCTCCCCGGCCACGGCAGCCACCCCGATCGCGGTGCGCTGCCAGAGGTCCTGGTGATCCACCTCGGCCACCGCGACGTTGAACTTCGACCGGATCCCGTTCGTGAGCGTCTTCACGACGTGGCGCTTCTCCTTCAGGGACCCGCATCCCGGGATCCGCAGGTCGAACCGGGCCAGCGCGACCATCATCGTCGTCGCGACCTAGAGCTCCCGTGCGACCTCGCGGACCTCGAACGCCTCGATGATGTCGCCCTCGTGCACGTCGTTGAAGTTCTCGATCCCGATGCCGCACTCGAACCCCTCGGCGACCTCTCGGACGTCGTCCTTGAAGCGCCGGAGCGAGCCGACTCGGCTCTCGTAGGTCACGACGCCGTCACGGACGACGCGCGCCCTCGCGTTCCGCGTGATCGTCCCCTCGACCACGTAGCAACCGGCGATCACGCCGACCCTCGGGACACGGAACAGCGCCCGGACCTCGGCGCGACCGAGGAGGGTCTCCCGTTGCTCGGGTTTCAGCATCCCGCCGAGCGCGCTCCGGATGTCGTCGATCGCGTCGTAGATCACGCGGTACAGCCGGACGTCCACGCCCTCCTTCTCGGCGAGCTCACGCGCCTGCGCGTCGGGCCGGACGTTGAACCCGATCACGATCGCCGACGACGTCAGCGCGAGGTTGACGTCACTCTCGGTGATCGCGCCCGCCGCGCTCCGGATCACGTTCACCCGGACCTCGTCCTGCGGCATCTTGGCGAGCGCGTCGACGAGCGCGCCGATCGAGCCCTGGACGTCGGCCTTCACGATCAGGTTGAGCTCGGGAACCTCGTCGCGCTCCGCCTGCGCCATGAGGTCCTGGAGCGTCGCCGGGCCGGTCGTGACGAGCTCGGCCGCGCGCACCTTGGCCTCTCGCTCCTGCACGACGTGGCGCGCGGCGCGCTCGTCCTCGACCTCACGGACGTCGTCGCCCGCGTTCGGCGTCGTGGACCAGCCGAGGATCTGCACCGGCTTGCTCGGGCCCGCCTGCTTCGCCTGCTGGCCGTTCTCGTCCAGCATCGCGCGGATCTTCGCCCAGGACGTCCCCGACACGAGCGTGTCGCCGACGTCGAGCGTCCCCCGCTGCACGAGCACGGTGGCGACGGGTCCGCGCCCCTTGTCGAGGTGCGCCTCGAGGACGACGCCACGCGCCCGGCCGACCGGGTCGCCCTTCAGCTCCTCGACGTCGGCGACGAGCAGGATCGTCTCGAGCAGGTCGTCGAGGTTCGTGTGCGCCTTCGCCGACACGTCCACGAACTCGTGGGACCCGCCGAACTGCGTCGGCACGATCCCGTGCTCGACCATCTGGGTGCGGACGCGCTGCGGGTCCGATTCCGGCTTGTCGATCTTGTTGACCGCGACGACGATCGGCACACCAGCCGCCTTCGCGTGATCGAGCGCCTCGATCGTCTGCGGCTTCACGCCGTCGTCCGCGGCCACGACGAGCACGGCGATGTCCGTCACCTGGGCGCCGCGGGCCCGCATCGCGGTGAACGCCTCGTGACCAGGCGTGTCGATGAACGTGACCTCGCGACCGTTCGTGTGGACCTGGTACGCGCCGATGTGCTGCGTGATCCCGCCGAACTCCTGCGAGACCACGTCGGTGCTCCTGATCGCATCGAGCAGGAGGGTCTTCCCGTGGTCGACGTGACCCATGATCGTGACGACCGGCGCGCGCGGTTCGAGCCGGCTCTCGTCGATCTCCTCCTCCGGCTCCTCCTCCTCCTCGATCCCGAGCATCTCGACCCCGTACCCGAGCTCGCCCGCGAGCAGTGTGAGCGCGTCGTCGGACAGGGACTGCGATGCGGTGGCCATCTCGCCGAGCGAGATCAGCATCTTCACGATCTCGCCGACGGTGCGGTCGCTCTTGTCCGCCACGTCCTGCGCGGTGGACCCGTGCACGAGCTTGAGCGTCGGCAGCGCCGGACCCGCCTCGACTTCCTGAACGGGGGCGGGCGCGGCGGCCGGTTCCACGGGTGCGGCGGCGACCTCGGGCGCCTGCTCGGCCGGAGCCTCCGGAGGGGCGACGGTCTCGGCCGCGGGACCCTTCTTCCGAGGCCGGGTCGTCGGGAGCGGCTCCTCGACCGCCTCCTTGATCTTCGCCTCCGGCACGGCCTTGCCTCCAGATGCACGGAGCCTCGGCACGGCCTGATCGGGGACCGACGAGGACGCGGTGAGGCCGTCGATCCCCATGTCCTTCAGCGCCGCGAGCAGCTCCTTGCTCGCGACGCCGAGCTCCTTCGCCAGTTCGTGGACCCTCACGCCCTCGGTTCCTCCTCGATGTCCGCCCTTAGGGTAGCGGCTCGCTCCTTGGACACGCTCGTTCGGAGCGCTCGCGACAACGAGCCGCGCACGAACGCTTCATCCATGCACTCGAGGCGCCGGTGGACGTACGCGCCGCGTCCGGGCGCCGATCCCGTCCGATCCAGCTCCGCCTCGCCCGCCGATCCACGGACCACCCGCACCAGCTCGTCCTTGGTTGCGCGACCGCGACACCCCACGCACGTCCGTTCGGGAACGTGCGGCACCATCACGCTCAGGCCTCGGCCTTCTCCTCCGCCGCGGCCTCGGCAGGCTGCTCGTCAGCTTCACCGACGACCACCGAGCTGTCCGCCTCGTCCGGCGCGTCGGCGGGCTCCGGGGCCGAACCGGAGTCCGACCCGGCGCCACCGTCGGGAGCATCCTCCGGCTGAGCGGCCTCGTCCTCTGCCGCAGCGGACTGCGCCGAAGAGGACGGAGGAGCGGCCCCGGAGCCCTCCCCCGACTCGGTGGGACGAGGGCCTCCCCGCTGCTCGTCGGCGAACTGCGTCTCGCTCTTGATGTCGATCCGCCAGCCGGTCAGCCGGGCTGCGAGGCGGGCGTTCTGCCCCTCCTTGCCGATCGCGAGCGACAGCTGGTAGTCGGGCACGATGACCAGCGCGGTCTGCGTGTCGGGGTCGACCCGCGCCTCCTTCACCTTCGCCGGCTGGAGCGCGTTCCCCACGAACGTCGCGGGGTCTGCGCTCCACGGCACCACGTCGATCTTCTCGCCGCGGAGCTCGGTGACCACGTTGCGCACGCGCGAGCCCTTCGGCCCGACGCAGGCACCAACGGGGTCGACGGCGGGCTCGTTCGACGAGACCCCGATCTTCGACCGGTGGCCCGGTTCGCGCGCCACCGCGCGGATCTCGACGATCCCCTCCGCGATCTCGGGCACCTCCAGCTCGAACAGCTTCTTCAGCAACCCGGGGTGCGTGCGGGAGACGACGATCTGCGGGCCCTTCGAGCCCTTCCGCACCTCGGTGATGTAGCCCTTCAGGCGCTCCCCGTTGCGGTACGGCTCGCTCGGCACCTGCTCGGCCTGGGGCAACAGGGCCTCGACCTTGCCGAGGTCGAGCAAGGTGTACCGGCGCTCGGACTGCTGGACGATCCCCGTGACGACGTCGCCCTCGCGCCCGGCGAACTCCTCGTAGGTCATCTCGCGTTCCGCGTCGCGGAGCTTCTGGAAGATCACCTGCTTGGCGGTCTGCGCGCCGATCCGTCCCTTGAACTCGTCGGTGACCGGCACCTCCTGCTCCGAGAGCACCTTGGTCTCGACCGTGACCTCGCCCTCCTCGCCCTCGTGCTCGATCCGCTCGAGCTCCTGGACCCACACGCGGAGGTCGCCCGACTCGGGGTCGATCTTCGCACGCACGCCCGTCGTCTCCTCGTCGAGCTCGGGATGCTGCTGCTTCCACCACGACTTGTAGGCGGACGCCATCGCCTCCTCGAGCCCCTCGAGGATCGTCTCGAACGCGATGCCCTTCTCCCGCTCCAGCTCACGGAGCGCCGCGATCATGTCTTGGTTCATGTCCGGCTCCTCGTCCGTCCCCACTCGAAGACGGTCCTCGCCGAGCCGATGTCCTCGTACCGGACGCGCAGCTCTCCACCCTCGGATGCGATCACGATCGCCTCCGGGTCGGCCGAGACCAACGCGCCCTCGTGGACCTTGCGACCCTCCACGGGCTCCGCCGTCTTCACCTTCACCTGCTGCCCAACGCTGCGCTCGAAGTGTCTCGGTTCCCGGAGCGCCCGCTCCAGCCCCGGCGAGCTCACCTCGAGCGAGTACGGCGTCTCGGCGGCGAACCCCTCCAGGTCCAGCCGCCGCGACAACCGCTCCGAGACCCCGGAGATCGTGTCGAGGTCGACCCCTTCCTCGGGACCCTCTCCGGCCCGGTCGACGGTGACCCGCAGGACCCGGCGACCGGTCTCGCGGCGGAACGTCACGTCCCAGACCTCGAGACCGGCGGCCTCGACGACCGGCCGGATCAGCTCCTCGACCTCCGCGTCCCGCACCTCGAACGACCCCCTCGAAAACAAAAGTGGGCGCGAGCCCACTTCGGGTGAAGCCACGTCCGTTTCCGCTGCTCAGAGTATACGACCCGGTGTCGAGGACGGCTCTCCGACACCGTCAGAGGGCGCGCCGCTGCCCGTCCGGGGTGTTCCAGTGGTTCCGGTCGCCCATCCGCCGGGCGATCCGCGGGTCGTCCCACCCGAGATGCATCCGGATCCCGAGCTCCCGGCATGTGGCCTCGGCGGCCTCCTCGCTCTCGAACTCGTCCCGGACCCACAGGCCCGTCGCGTCGATCAGGACGAGGTCCCAGGTCCGAAGGCCGACGTGCTGCAGCACGGCCTCGACCTCGGGCCGGAGCTTCGCGAAATCACGGAGCGCGTTCGGCGCCCGCTGCTCGCCCACGGTCAGGGCGCCGTCCCGAGCAACCCGACGACGGCCTCGGCGGCGCCGTCGAGCGCGGCCTGGGAGCGCTCGCCGGTCGAACGCACCTTGAGATCCGCGGTGCCCGCCTCGACCCCGCGCTTGCCGATCACGACCTGCACGGGGTAGCCGATCAGGTCCGCGTCGGCGAACTTCACGCCGGCGGTCTCCTCCCGGTCGTCGAGCACCACCTCGACGCCGCGGTCCAGGAGCTCCCGGTAGACGCGTTCGGCCTCCGAGACCACGCGTTCGTCGTCGCGGTTGGCGATCACGAGCACGACCTCGAACGGTGCGAGGACCTTCGGCAGGGCGATCCCGGCGTCGTCGTGGAACTGCTCGACCGCCGCCGCCATCGTCCGCCCGATGCCGAGCCCGTAGCACCCCATCCGGAAGTGCTGCTCGCTCCCGTCCTCGTCCACGAACCGCGCCTCGAGCGGCTCGGAGTAGTACGTGCCGAGCTCGTAGATGTGGCCGACGACGATCGAACGTTCGATCCGCAGCGGCGCCCCGTCGATCGGACAGGGGTCGCCCTCGCGGATCTGCACCAGGTCGAGGAACTCGTCCACGCGGAAGTCGCGCGGCGTGTTCGCGCCGGTGACGTGCCGGTCGGGCGCGTTCGCGCCGGTGATCCAGTCGGCGCCGCCCCGAACCGCGTCGTCGGCGAGGACGACGACGTCCGCCCCGAGTCCCTGCGGGCCGACGAACCCTTTCGCGTAGCCGTTCGACGCGAAGTCCACGTCCTCGAACGGGACCACCGGCGTCGGGAAGAACCGGCGCTCGAGCTTCACCTGGTCGATCTCGCGGTCCCCTGGTGCGAGCGCCGCCACCACCGCGTCGCCGGCCCGGAACAGGATGCACTTCAGGGTCCGATCGGCCGCGACGCCGAGCTGCTCGGTGACCGCGGCGATCGTCGCCGCGCCCGGCGTCGAGACCTCCGTGAGCGGTTCGAGCTCGGCAGGCTCGGCCGGCTCCGGCGCCTTCGGCCTCGCGGCCTCGATGTCGGCGAGGTAGTCGCCGTTCGGGCAGACGACGTAGAGGTCCTCCCCGACCTCGGCCACCGCCATGAACTCGTGGTTCGTGCCGCCGCCGATCGTCCCGGGGTCGGCCTCGACCACGACGAACTCGATGCCGCACCGGTCGAAGATCCGGCGGTAGGCGTCCATCATGGTTCCGTAGGAGCGATGCATGCCCTCGTCGTCCCGGTCGAACGAGTACGCGTCCTTCATGAGGAACTCGCGGGCGCGCAGCAGCCCGTACCGGGGCCGGAACTCGTCCCGGTACTTCCACTCGACCTGATACAGGTTCACCGGCAGGTCGCGGTACGAGTGCACGTCGGCCGCGACGAGCGGCGTGACCGCCTCCTCCTGGGTGGGACCGAGCCCCAGCTCGCGGTCGTGGCGGTCGACGAGCTTGAACATCACCGGGCCGTACGCCTGCCACCGCCCGGTCTTCTTCCATGGCTCGGACGGCAGGAGGATCGGCATCCGGATCTCCTGGGCGCCGGACGCGTCCATCTCCTCGCGCACGATCGCCTCGATCTTGCGCATCGTCCGCATGCCGAGCGGCAACGTGGTGAACATCCCCGACATCAGCGGCCTGATGAACCCCGCGCGGACGAGCAGGCGATGCGAGGCGGCCTCGGCGTCCGCCGGGTCGTCCCGCAAGGTAGGCGCGTACAGCTGGGAGAGCCTCATGGAGGCCTCAGGATAGCCGCACCCGAAACGCCGTTCGTCGACGGGGGATCCGGCGGAGGTAAGGTCCCGGCCGGAACCGCCGACGAGGAGATGTCCCGTTGATCCTGGTGGTCGACCACTACGACTCGTTCACGTTCAACCTCGTGCAGCTGATCGAGTCGCTCGGCGAGCCGACCGAGGTCGTGCGGAGCGACGCCGAGCCGACCGAGGCCCTCGTCGCGCGCGAACCCGAGGCGGTCGTGCTCTCGCCGGGACCCGGCCGGCCCGAGGACGCGGGCTGCTTCCTCGAGCTGCTCGATGTGCTCCCCCACCGGGTGCCGGTGCTCGGCGTCTGCCTCGGGCATCAGGCGCTCGCGGTCGCCGCGGGCGGCCGGGTCGAACGTGGTCACCCGACGCACGGCAAGGCCACGGTCGTCCGCCACGACGGGCGCGGGATCCTCGCCGGCGTGCCGAACCCGTTCGAGGCGGCGCGCTACCACTCGCTCGTCATCTCGAAGGAGGACCTGCCTCCCGACCTCGAGCTCACGGCATGGAGCGACGACGGCCTGGTGATGGCGGCGCAGCACCGCGAGCTGCCGAGGTTCGGCGTGCAGTTCCACCCGGAGTCGATCCTGACGCCGGACGGTCCGACGATCGTGCGGAGCTTCCTCGAACTCGCGAGATCGGACGCGGTGGGGGGCTCACGCCCCGCATCGCCCCACGCCTAGCAGGAGTTCAGGCTCGCTCCCCCCGGTCCGGGATCGCAGAAGTCCGGCCCGGGACCGCCGAACAGGTCGTCGTTCCCGCCGTCCCCGAAGAGCCTGTCGGCCTGCGGGCCGCCGAAGAGGAGGTCGGGCCTTCCGCCCCCGCGCAGCACGTCGGTCCCCCGAAGGCCGTAGAGGGTGTTGACCTTGCCGCTGCCGAGGAGGACGTCGTTCCCCCTCCCCCCGACGATCCCCTCGATCCGGGCGAGGGTGTCGACGCCCTCGCCCGTCGCCCGCCCGCCGAGCTTCGCCCGGATCCTGGCGGTCGCGCGGTCGTACCGCGCGAAGTCGAACCCGCCGCGCCCGTCGACGGCGTCGTCGCCGCCCAGTCCGAGGAACTCGTTCTGTCCACCGTTGCCGACGAGGATGTCTGAGAAGTCACTGCCGACCGCGCCCTCCACGCCGATGAGCGACGTCGTCATCCCGGGGGCGTCCGCAGTCCCGGCGGTGAGATCGACCGTGCCGCCACTGGACGCGTCCTCGAGCGAGATGAAGTCGAACCCGGCGCCCCCGTCCACGACGTCGGTGCCGCCGGAGAGGACGATCAGGTCGCCGCCGCCCTCTCCGCAGTACACGTCGTCACCGGGTGTGCCTTCCAACACATCATTTGCACCGGTACCGGTGATGGTACAGGAGGGTGGAGGAGTCGCGCCGAGTGCCGCGATCGCCGCCGTGAGATCCAGTCGACGATAGTTGAGGTTCGTCAGGGGATCGAAGATCTGCGGACCGGAGTTCAGCAGCGCTCCTTCCACCTGGTCGACGGTCGCGATCGACGGCGAGTCGGAGGCGACGCCGGCCGCGTCGTGGAGGACCGCCACGGCGCCTGCGATGTGCGGAGTTGCCTGCGAGGTCCCCTCCTGAGAGATCCCGGCGGCGGTGATGACCGATCCTGGAGCCAATACCATCGGGTTCGCCCACGCCTGTGAGAAACAGGTCACCTCATCGACCTGGACCCCCGGGCATGACGAGGGTGCCAAATCGGAGTCGTAGACAGCGCCGACAGGGAGCGCCCCGGGGATGCACGCGGGACTCGAGATCCCGATGTGGAACGATCCGTTCGACTCGGCATCGTTCCCGGCCGCGACGACGGGCAGGATGCCCGCCGCTCGCGCGCTCGCGAAGGCCGCCACGCGGCCGTCGCTCGGATTCGAACACGGTGACACGTGGTAGTCCTCCGGGCTCCCGAGGCTCATGTTGATCGCGCGGATGTTGTACGTCGCCTGCTGCGCGATGATGAAGTTGATCGCAGAGATCTGCGTCGACCTGTTGGAACTGAGCCCGTTGAACACGTCGAGCCCGAGGATCCTGGTGTCCGGCGCGACCCCGACGACGATGCCCGACACGTTGGTCCCGTGGCGGCCGGCGGCGGGGTCGTCCAGCATCCCGTCGTCAGGCGCGAAATCCTGCGCCACCACGACCTTGCATCCAGGCGTGCCCGGCGCGGTGCAGCTGCCGAAGGCCGCGCGCGTGTAGTCGACGCCCGTGTCGAGCACGGCAACGGCCGTGCCCACGCCCGTGTGACCGGCGGTCACCGCGGCCGGCTGGTTGATCAGCGGGAGGCTCTGCTTGAGGAACAGCTCGTCTTTCCGATCGGCTTCGACGCCGATCACCGCGGGGTCGGCAGCGAGGCGCTCGAGCTCGGGCTCCGACCCGACCCTGGCGAACACGATCGGCAGCGTCCGATAGTTCTCCAGGACCTTCAGTCCCGGCACCCGCGCGCTGACATCGTCTTTAAGGGACCGGTACGCGGGCACGGTCGTGCGGAGCAGCTCCTCGGAGTCCCCCGCCGAGGGGACCCGGGCGCCCGCGAGGGCCGAGGCCGCGTCCAGCGTCACGAGCACGTCTACCGACCCGTTGCGGGCCAGTTGCTTGTGAACGAGCGGGTCGACGCTCGCCTCCTCGCTCCGGGCGGGGAGTTGGTGCGGGGTCGGGACAGCCCGCCTCGTCGAGCCGAACGAGTCGTCGGCGAGAGACGGCACGGCGACGCCGAGGACGAAGACGAGGGCCGCCGCGGACGCGATGAGACGGCGGACCGAAGGCACGGGCACGTTGACTCCCCCCTGGGTTCGAAAGCGCCGCCGAATGATATCGGTGTGACCCGGAAGGGCAACCCAGCTGATCGACTAGGGCGCCGGAGTCGATCCCCGCTCGGCCGCGATCCGGCGCGCCTCCTCGATCACCCGCTCGACGAAGCGGGCCTCGGGGATCTTGTCGACGACCTTGCCCTTCACCACGAGGAACCCCTGGCCCTTGCCGGCGGCGATGCCGAGATCGGCCTCGCGGGCCTCGCCCGGTCCGTTCACGACGCACCCCATCACGGCCACCCGGATCGGGACCTTGAGGCCCTCGCGCTCGATCGCCTCGTGCACCTGCTTCGTGAGGCCCAGGACGTCGACCTCGGCGCGGCCGCAGCTCGGGCAGGCCACGAGGTCGAGCCCCCGCCGCCGCAGTCCGAGCGATTGGAGGATCCAGGTGCCGACCTTCACCTCCTCCACGGGGTCGTCGGTGAGCGACACGCGGATCGTGTCGCCGATCCCCTCCGCGAGGAGCGCCCCGATCCCGACCGCGCTCTTCACACCCCCCATCGGCATCGGCCCGGCCTCAGTGACCCCGAGGTGCAGCGGGTAGTCGCAAGACTCCGCGAGCAGGCGGTAGGCCTCGATCATCACGCCCGGGCTCGAGTGCTTGACCGAGATCTTGATGTCGAAGAAGTCCTCGTCCTCCAGGATGCGGGCTTCGTTGAGTGCGCTCTCGACGAGCGCTTCCGGCGTCGGCGACCCGTGGCGCGAGAGAAGCTCTTTCTCGAGCGAGCCCGCATTCACGCCGATCCGGATCGGGACGCTGCGCGCCTTTGCCTCCCGCGCGATGAGCCGGACCTTGTCCTGGTACTTGATGTTGCCGGGGTTGATCCGAAGCCCCTGGATCCCGGCCTCGAGCGCCGCCATCGCGTACTTCCACTGGAAGTGGATGTCGGCCACGACGGGCACGGTGGACTTCGCGGCGATCGCCTCGAGCGCCTCGGCGTCGTCCCAGTGGGGAACGGCGACGCGGACGATGTCCACCCCGGCGGCCACGAGCGCGGCGATCTGTTGGAGCGTCGCGTCGATGTCCGAGGTCTTCGTGGTGGTCATCGACTGGACCCGGATCGGGGCATCGCCGCCGATCGTGACGTCGCCGACGCGGACCTGCCTGGTCTTCCTGCGTTCAGCGGGCATGCTGCAAGTCTCCCAGCCCGGGTCCGGGTCAGTCGCCGAACACGTGGAACACGACCTGCCGGTCCTTCGGCTCGTCCATCTCGAACAGGATCAGGCGCTGCCACCGTCCGAGCATCGGCTCGCCCGCGGCCACCGGGATCGTGTGCGACGAGGCCGACAGCAGCATCGCCTTCACGTGCGCGGAGCCGTTGCGCCGCTCGTGCGACTCCTCGAGGTTCTGCGTCCGCCGGCCGAGGTCGTCGTGCGCGTAGTAGACGTCGTCCGGCACGAGGTGAAGCATCCTTCCCCGCAGGTCCTCGAGGGCGCCGTCCTCCCACTCGTTGATGAGCAGGGCGCACGTCGTGTGCGCGCAGAAGGCGACCACCGCGCCGTCGGTCACCCCCGAGTCCTTGATCGCTCGCTCCAGATGCTCGGTGAGATCCAGGTAGGCGTAGCGCGCGGGCGGGGTGAGCTCCACCGTGCTGGTTACGGATCTCACTCGTGCCTCCTCGTCTCCGCCGGCGCCGGCGCCGCGGGCAACTCGAACGTGAACGTGGAACCCTGGCCGGGCTGGCTCTCGGCCCAGATCCTGCCGCCGTGCGCCTCGACGACCGAGCGTGCGATCGCGAGGCCGATGCCGGTTCCGCCGTCGTCCCGGGATCGGGACCGATCGACGCGATAGAAGCGCTCGAACACCCGCGGCAGGTCCTCCGGCGAGATGCCGGGGCCGGTGTCGGCCACGGCGACGTCGACCGATCCGTTGTGCCCCGACGCCGAAACCGTGACCCTGCCCCCCGCCGGCGTGAACCGCACGGCGTTGTCCAGCAGGTTGAAGAGCACCTGGTGCACCCGCTCGCGGTCGGCGAACAGCGGCGGGATGTCCTCGGGCACGGCGTCGGCGAGGCGGACGCGGCGGTCGGGTCGGGCCACCTCGATCTCCGAGAGCACTTCGGCGACGAGCGGCGCGAGCTCGACGCTCCCACGGTCCAGGGGCACGTCGCCCGACTCCAGCCGCGAGAGCTCGAGCAACTGGTCGACGAGCCGGCCGAGCCGCTCGGACTGCGCGAGCATCACCTGCAGCGTCTCGGGGTCGGGTCGTTCGACGCCGTCGAGCAGGTTCTCGAGGTGGGCGCGCAGCGCCGAGATCGGCGTCTTCAGCTCGTGAGAGACATTCGCGACGAGGTCGCGTCGCAGGCGCTCGAGACTCTCGAGCTCCGAGCTCATCCGATTGAACGCGACGGCGAGCTGTCCCACCTCGTCGCGCGACTCGGTCGTCACGCGCTGCGAGTAGTCGCCGGTCTCCATGCGGTGCGCGGCCTGCGCCATGTCGCGCAGGGGCTGCGTCATCCCGCGGGCGACCCATCGTGCGATGACGAGGGCGATCGCGGCACCGATCACGCCGGCGAGCACGAGCTCCCACCACCGCTCGCGGATCGTGAACACCTGGAACCCGACGCCGAGGATCAGGTAGACGAGCAACAGGGTCATCCCGACCGCGAACACGATGACCGACCCGAGCTTCGAGCGGATCGTCGGCAACCGTTGCAACAGCGTCATGGCTCAGCCGTCCACCGCGGCGTAGCCGACGCCGTGGACGGTACGCACGAACCGCGGCTCGTTCCCGTCCTCGCCCAGCTTGCGCCGGATCCGGGCGACGTGCGAGTCCACGACCCGCCCACCCGCGTAGTCGCGATACCCCCAGACGCTGTCCATCAACTGCTCCCGCGTGAGGACGACCCCCGGCTCGCGGACGAGCGTCAGCAGGATCTCGAACTCGAGCGGCGTGAGGTGGACGTCCACGCCGTCGACCGTGACCTTGCGGCGGGCCGGGTCGACCGACAGCCCGTCCTTGTCGATCGGATCGGTCGACGGCGTGGACGCGATCCGCTCGACGCGCCGCAGGATCGCCTTCACCCGAACCGCGAGCTCGCGCAGGCTGAAGGGCTTCGTGAGGTAGTCGTCCGCCCCGACCGCGAACCCGGCGACCTTGTCGGCCTCCTCGGTCCGGGCCGTGAGCATCAGCACGGGCACCCAACGGTCGTGCTGCAGCCGCTTGCACACCTCGAGGCCGTCCATCCCGGGGAGCATCAGGTCGAGCACGACGAGGTCGGGTCGTTCGCTGTCGGCGATCTCGAGGGCCTGGGGGCCGTCGCTCGCCACCACGACCCGGAACCCCTCGCTCGAGAGGCGCGCCCGGACCGCCTCGGCGATCGCGGCCTCGTCGTCGACGACCAGGACGGTCTGCTGCGTCACGCGCACATCGTAGCCGTCGGCCGTGGAGCCTCTTCCGAGGCGATGTTGAGAAATCGTGGCGGGCGAGCCTAGATGGGCGGCTTGACGATGTCGACGTAGACGACGGCGACCGTGAAGACGACGAAGAACGCCGCCACGGCCGCCGAGACGGGGATCACCTTGCGCAGGTCCACGGGGCGGCCGCGGACCTTCTCGATCGCGAGGATCGCAAGGTGCCCGCCGTCGAACGGCGGGAGCGGCAGCAGGTTCAGGAACCCGACGAACACGTTCACGAGACCGAAGAGGAGCAGCAGGTCACCGAAGCGATCGTCCGACGCGAGGCTACCCGCCACGCGACCGACGCCGACGACGCTCGCGGGATCGCCCGCCTCGCGTTGCTCGTCGGTGAAGACGAGGTCGACGAGCCGGCCGAGGCCCTCGGGGCCGAAGATCCGCGCGACGCCCTGCACGGTCCCGACGAGGTTGTCGCCCACGAGCTCGACGCCGCCCGTGACCGAACCCAGGGCGCCCTCGGTGACGCGGGCGATCCGTACGGCCTCGACCTGGACGCCGATGCGGCCGAACTCTTCGCCCTCGATCTCGTCCAGTCGCGGGGTCATCGTCACCTCGATGGTCTCGCCGTCGCGGCGGATCGTGAACGGGACCGGCTCGCCGACGTGGGCGGTCGTGTACTCGCGGAGATCGTCGGTGCTCGGGTTCTGAACATCGCCGAGAGCGAGCAGGAGGTCTCCCTCCTCGAGCCCGGCGACGGCGGCCGGCGAGGGCGCGCCGTTCAGTGTCGAATCGACATGCGCGATGCGCGCCCCCCGCGGTTCCGGCTGGCCCACGAACGCGAGCCAGAGCGCGAAGCAGAGGAAGGCGAGGACGAAGTGCGTGGCCGGGCCCGCGACGATCACGAGCGCCCGCTGCCAGATCGGCTTGGCGCCGAACGTCCGCGGGAGGTCCTCGGGCGGCACCGTCTCGAACGGGTTCATCCCGGCGATCTTCACGTAGCCGCCCGCCGGGATCGCCTTGAATCCGACCTCGGTCTCCCCGCGCATCCGGGACCACAGCTTCGGGCCGAAGCCGACGAAGAACTCGGTGACCTTGATGTCGAACGCCCGGGCGACGCCGAAGTGCGCGGCCTCGTGGATCACGATCACGAGGATCAGGGCGACGATGAAGGCGCCGATGCCGAGGGCGGCCATGCGGTGGGCTCCCTACCGGGCCTCGATGATCTCGGCCGCCCTGCGGCGGGCCCACGTGTCGGCCCGTTCCAGGTTGACCACCGAGACCACCGACGAGGGCGCCTCGTGCTCGTCGACGACGGCCGTGACGACCTCGACGATGCGCGTGAGGGGGATCTTGCCCTCGAGGAACGCCATGACCGCGACCTCGTTGGACGCGCTCATGACCGCGGGGAAGGTTCGCCCGAGCTCGCCGACCCGGTAGGCGAGGTCGATCGCGGGGAACGCCTCGCGGTCGACCGGCTCGAACGTGAGATGCCCCTCGGCGAGCGGCACCGGGCCGACCCCCGCCGGCAACCGCTCCGGCCACGCGAGCGCGAGCTGGATCGGCAGCCGCATGTCGGGCACGGCGAGCTGCGCCGTCATCGAGCCGTCGCGGAACTCCGCGAGCGCGTGGACGATGCCCTCCGGGTGGATCACCACGTGGATCTGCGAGTACTCGAGCCCGAACAGGTACTTCGCCTCGATCACCTCGAGGCCCTTGTTCATGAGCGTGGCCGAGTCGATCGTGATCTTCGGCCCCATCTGCCAGACCGGATGGGCGAGCGCCTCCTTCACGGAGGCCTTGGCGAGCTCGGCGTGCGTCCAGCCACGGAACGGACCGCCCGAACCCGTCAGCACCACGCGCTTGACGTCCTCGCGCCGCTCACCCCGCAGGCACTGGGCGAGCGCCGCGTGCTCGGAGTCCACCGGCACGAGCCGCTCGGGCTCACCCTTGATGAGGTCGACCACGAGCTCGCCGCCGACCACGAGGCTCTCCTTGTTGGCGAGCGCGAGCGTCTTGCCGGCCTGCAGGGTGGCGAGGGTCGGGCCGAGCCCGGCCGA
>DATFEU010000234.1:0-10541 GCA_035250725.1 Actinomycetota bacterium | reverse complement strand
CCGTGGTGCTCGAGGCCGGGACCCGGACGTGAGCCCGCCCGAGGCGCGCGAGACGGTCGTCGGCCCGTACGTGGCGCCCGCGGGGGCGATCCCGACGCTCGACGTCCCCGATCTCACGGGGATCCGCGAGGTGCACATGATCGGCATCGGCGGGGCAGGGATGCGGAACCTCGCCAGGTTGTTCCTCGCTCGCGGCATCAGCGTGAGCGGGTCCGACATGAAGGAGTCGACGGGCCTCGACGAGCTTCGGGCCGCGGGGGCATCGGTCTTCGTCGGCCACGACGCAGGCCGCCTCGGTGAGCCGGATGCCGTGGTCATCTCGAGCGCGATCCGGGCCGAGAACGTCGAGCTCTCGGAGGCGCGCAGTCGCGGCATCCCCGTGTGGGCGCGCGCGCAGGCGCTCGCGGCGGCCGCGGCCGACCGCTTGGAGATCGCCGTCGCCGGGACGCACGGGAAGACGACGACGACGGCGATGATCGCGCTCGTCCTCGACCGCGCGGGATTGGACCCGACGTACGTGATCGGCGGCGATCCCAACGAGAGCGGAAGTGGTGCCCACGCGGGCGACGGCGAGCTGTTCGTGACCGAGGCGGACGAGAGCGACGGTTCGTTCCTGGTCGGCCGTCCCGCGATCGGCGTCGTGACGAACGTGGAGGTCGATCACGTCGACTTCTATCCCGGTGGCTCCGGGGAGATCGAGGCGGCGTTCACGGCGTTCGCCGACCGATGCGACCGCGTCGTGGTGGCGTTCGACGACCCGGGGGCGACGCGCGCCGTCGCCGCGTCAGGAACACCGAAGGTCACGTACGGCGTCGGCGACGAGGCGGACGTTCGGCTGTCGATCATCTCGCCCGGTCCCGGGGGTGCGCGCGGCACGATCCTGCTCGAGGGGCGGATGCACGAGCTCGGCCTGACGGTGGACGGCGCCCACAACCTGCTGAACGCGACCGCGGTGGTCGCGGTCGCCACGCTCGTCGGCGTCCCCGCCGAGCAGGCCGTCGAGGCGCTCGCCGGGTTCGGTGGCGTCCATCGCAGGTTCGAGCATCGCGGCTCGGTCCGCGGCGCGGCCTTCTTCGACGACTACGGGCACGTCCCCACCGAGCTCGCGGTCACGCTCGACGTCGCGAGGAGGACCGCACCCGACCGGCTGATCGCCGTCTTCCAACCGCACCGGTACTCGCGGACGCAAGCTCTGTGGCGCGAGCTGGGACACAGCCTCGTCGAGGCGGACGTGATCGTCGTGACGGACGTGTACGGGGCTGCGCAGGATCCGATCCCGGGCGTGACCGGCAAGCTGGTCGTGGAGGGGATCGCCGACGCCGGTTCGGACAAGCGGGTCGTCTACCTCCCGCACCGGAACGACATCGTCACGTTCCTCGAACGGGAGGTCCGGAGCGGCGACCTCGTGATCACGATGGGGTGCGGCGACGTCTGGATGCTCGGCGACGCGACGCTGGAGCGGATCGGGGGATCCGCGTGAGCGGTTCGACGGTCATCTCGGGCGACGCGATCCGGCGTGCGGAGACGATCCTGCGTGCCGCGTGCGGCGACCGCCTGCGGACGCGGTTCGTGCTGGCGCCATTGACGACGTTCCGGATCGGCGGACCCGCGGCCCTGTTCCTCGAACCCGAGGGCGAGGCGGACCTCGTGGCGGCCTCCGAGGCCGTCCGCGAGTCGGAGATCTCGGTGGCGGTCCTCGGCAAGGGTTCGAACGTGCTCGTCGCCGACGACGGGTTCGCCGGCCTGGTCCTGCGGCTCGGGAAGGGTTATCGATGGTCGGCTCGAGCCGGGGACCGGCTCACGGCCGGGGGGTCGATGCCGCTGCCGGCCCTCGCCGGCGTCGCGCTCACCCACGAGCTGTCCGGACTCGAGTTCGGCGTGGCGATCCCCGCCTCACTCGGCGGGGCGGTGAAGATGAACGCCGGCGCGCACGGCGCGGAGCTCGCCGACGCCGTCGAGGACGTCGATGTGTTCCGGCTGCTCGCGGGCAGAACGGAGCATGTCCCCGCCGACCGGGCGGGGTTCGGCTACCGGCGGTCGGAACTGCCCGAGGACGGCGTCGTGGTCGCCGCAACCCTCGAGCTCCATCCCGGGGACCCCGCCGAGATCCGTGGCCTGATGCAGGAGGCTCGGGCGTGGCGCCGACGGACGCAGCCCCTCGCCGCACCGAACTGCGGCAGCGTGTTCAAGAACCCCCCCGGCGACCATGCCGCCCGGCTGATCGAACAGGCCGGCGCGAAGGGCCTTGCCGTCGGTGGCGCCTCGGTCTCGACCAAGCACGCGAACTTCGTCGTGGCGGCGGAGGGGACGCGGGCCGCCGACGTCGTGAAGCTGATCCGCGAGGTCACGGAGCGCGTCATGGGTCAGACCGGCATCCAGCTCGAAACGGAGGTGCATCTCGTTGGCGATCTCGATCTCGCTCCGCGCTGAGTCGGCCCGTCGGCTGACGGGGACTCGAGCATGGATCGTCGCGGCGGTCGCGCTGCTCGCGCTCGTGGCCGCCGTCGTCGGCGTGTCGCTCACACCGCTGTTCGACGCGCGCGACATCGCGGTCGAGAGCGGAGCGCACGTTCCCCGCTCGCGCATCGTGGAGCTGTCGGGGGTCTCGTCCGGTACCAACGTCCTGTGGCTCGACGAGGCCGCCGTCGAGCGGCGGCTGGAGGCCGAGCCGTGGATCGATCGCGCGCGGGTCGTCGCCGAGTTCCCCTCCTCGATCCGGATAAGCGTGATCGAGCGCACGCCGGTCGCCGTGGCATCTGACGGGGTCCGGGCCTCGCTGATGGCGGGGGACGGCACGTCGCTCGGCGTCGCCGACCGCGAACCAACGCTGCCGGTGATCAGGCTCGCGGCGAACGGTTCCGTCGACGGTCCGGTTCCGGGTCCGGTCGGTGCGGCGCGGGCGCTCGGCGCCATGTCGCCGGCCCTGCGTGATCGGGTCGGGCGGGTGCTCGTCCGGCTCGACGGGACGCTCGAGATCCGGATGGAGAGCGGACCGGTCGTGCGGTACGGGACGCCCTCGGACGTCGAGGCGAAGGCCCGGGCGATCTCCCGGATGCTCGCGTGGGCCGAGGCGCAGGGGGAGCGGATCCTCCGGTTGACGGTGACGTCGCCTCGGGCTCCGGCGGCCGTCCTGGCCGATCGAAGCGCCGCAGCCTGAGGTTCATCTCGACACGGAGCGTCTTCACGGGTTGTCACGTGCTCGCGCAATGTACGCGTGCGGCGGTGTATTGACGGACCTGGGCGGTTGATAGTAGCGTCGGTCGCTCGACGTGAAGTAGATATAACAATGACTCTGCAGTTGAGGTTCAATGTTGAATGAAGGAGACGGCGTTTTCCCAGGTAGACCGGGAAGCCCCGGGGGAGCGGAGGTCGCTTTGATGGATTCTCCTCAGAACTACCTCGCCGTGATCAAGGTGGTCGGTATCGGCGGGGGCGGCGTCAACGCCGTGAACCGGATGGTCGAGGGCGGCCTGCGAGGCGTCGAGTTCATCGCGGTCAACACCGATGCGCAGACCCTCCTGATGTCTGACGCCGAGGTGAAGCTCGACATCGGACGAGAGACGACCAGAGGTCTCGGGGCCGGCTCGGATCCGGAGATCGGCCGTCGCGCGGTCGAGGAGCACCGGGACGAGATCGAGGAGATCCTCAAGGGCGCCGACATGGTGTTCATCACCGCCGGCGAGGGGGGCGGCACCGGCACCGGCGGCGCTCCGATCGTGGCCGAGATCGCCCGCGACATCGGCGCACTCACGATCGGGGTCGTCACGAGGCCGTTCGGCTTCGAGGGCCGGATGCGAGCGACGCAGGCGGACCTCGGCATCAGCGAGCTGAAGAAGGCGGTCGACACGCTGATCGTGGTCCCGAACGACCGACTGCTCCAGGTCTCCGACCCGACGACGCCGATCGTCGACGCGTTCCGGATCGCCGACCAGGTCCTGTTTCAAGGGGTCGACGGCATCACCTCGTTGATCACCACCCCCGGGCTCATCAACCTCGACTTCGCCGACGTGAAGACCGTCATGACCGGCGCGGGATCGGCGCTGATGGGGATCGGCCTCGCATCCGGCGAAGAGCGCGCGGAGGAGGCCGCGAAGGCCGCCGTCTCGTCCCCGCTCCTCGAGTCCTCGATCGAAGGCGCTCGCGGACTGCTCCTTTCGATCGCCGGTCCGACGGACCTGACGCTCCACGAGGTGAACCGCGCCGCCGACACGATCACCCGGGTTGCCCACCCCGACGCGAACATCATCTTCGGGGCGGTCGTGGACGATGCGCTCGGGGACGAGGTCCGGGTCACGGTCATCGCGGCCGGGTTCGATCGCGTGCTCCAGCCGCCCTCGACGTCCCCGTTCGAGAACCGGCTGTCGCGGTTCCTCGAGGAGTCCGAGCCGGAGCCGGTGGCCACGGGGGGCCGCGAGCCCCTGGCCGAGGCGCCGTCCGCCGGAGGCGACGACGACGCGCTCCTGCCGATGCCCTCGATCCTGGTCGACGAGGAGGACGAGATCTTCAGGCCCGCGCACGAGGGCCCTCCGGCCGACAAGGAGGAGGAGGGTCTCGACATCCCGGACTTCCTGAAGAGCTAGGGCGACGGTCAGCCGCCCTGGAACCGGGGGCGGGACGAGAACGGAGTCAGAGGCGCCCTTCCCCCGCCTCTGGGGCCGGTCCCGCCCCCACCCACTCCGACCGTTGTTCATGCGGTTCGAGGTTCGCTAGGTTCGCCGGCGTGTCCGAGGGCAGGCGCCGGGACGAGGTCCTCGCCAACGTCGAGCGCATCCACCGCGACGTCGAGCGGGCGTCCGAGCGCGTCGGTCGCGACCCGGGCGGCATCCGGATCGTCGCGGCGGCCAAGACCGTGGAACCTGAGGCGATCGCGTGGGTCCGCGATGCGGGGATCGTCGACGTGGGCGAGAACTACGTGCGCGAGCTCCGGGCAAAGCGCGAGGCTGTCTCCGGCATCGTGTGGCACTTCATCGGGACGCTCCAGTCGGGGTCGGCCCGCCACCTCGCCGAGCTGGCCGACGTCGTCGAGACCGCGGTTCCCGGGCGGGCCCTCGAGCGACTCGGCCGGCGGGCGGCCGGATCGGGCAGGACGATCCCGGTCCTCGTCGAGGTCGACTTCACCGGGGAGCGCGCCGGCGTCCCACCGGAGCGCGTGCCCGATGCCGCCGACGCGGTCGCCCGGGCCGAAGGGGTCGATCTCGTCGGCCTGATGACCCTGCCGCCGATCCCGACCGCGGCCGAGGACTCCCGCCCCTATTTCCGTCGGCTGCGAGAGCTCCTCGGAGCGGTCGCGGAGCGCCACCCGACCGCCTCGGAGCTCTCGATGGGAATGTCGCTCGATTACGAGGTTGCGGTGCAGGAAGGCGCTACCATGATCCGGATCGGGACCGCCCTGTTCGGGCCTCGGAAGCCCCCGGATCCGGGGAGGATGTGATGCCAGGCGTGTGGAAGAAGACCCTCACCTACTTGGGCCTCGTCGAGGACGACGAGTTCGACGAGCTCGACGAGGTCGGCACCACGCAGGAGACGGCGGAGGTGCGTCGGTTCCAGCGGCCCCAGGCCGTGCGCGAGGTGGGCCTGCCCGCCGAGGAGGAGGGGATGGTCCGCACGATCCCGTCCACCCGAGCCGCGACCGCGGGCTCGATCCACAAGTCGGAGCCGCGGCGGTTCAACGAGGCGCGCGAGATCGCCGACCGCTTCAAGGGCGGGATCCCGGTGATCATGAACCTGCAGAGCACCGATGACACGATCGCTCGGCGTCTCGTCGACTTCGCCTCGGGACTCGTGTATGGGCTCGACGGGAAGATCGAGATGGTGGCCAACCGCGTCTATCTCCTGACGCCCGCCAACGTCGACGTCTCCGCCGAGGACCGCGAGCGCATCGCGGGCGGCGACTTCTACAACCAGTTCTGAGCGGCCTGCGGTTGCCGAACCACCGATGATCTGTCAGAGCGCCGTCCTCGGCGTGCTCTGCGTCGTGGTGACCGCGTACACGATCATCTTGTTCATCCGGGTGCTGGTCTCGTGGGCCTACCTGTTCGGGCTCCGGCCCCCGATCTCCGGCCCGTTCCGGACCGTGCTCGACCTCCTCGAGGACGTGACCGAACCGGTGCTTCGACCCCTCCGGGCCCTCATCCCGCCGGTCCGGGCGGGTGGCATGGGCCTGGACCTTTCCATCATCATCGCGTTCGTTATCCTGGCGGTCCTACGGATCGCGTTGAACTGCGGCTGACCTGGGGGAGAAGCATGCGGAGGAAGAACAAGCAGGAGCCGCCGGCGCCCACCGCGGGCGCGGTGCGGATCACGCCGGTCGAGATCCAGCAGGTCGAGTTCCGGCTGGCATTCCGGGGATACAACGAACGCGACGTCGACTCATTCCTCGACCGGGTGACCGAGGACCTGTCCTCCTACCTGGAGGAGAACCAGCGGCTCCAGGCCGCGCCCGGGGTGGTTCGGCTTCCGGAGGAGGGCGCGACCGGCGAGGCTGAGGACATCGTGGTGCGCGCGCGCGAGGAGGCGGCCGCCATCATCCGGCGTGCCGAGGCCGAGGCCGCGGCGATCCGGGCCGCAGCCGGAGCCGGGCCGAGTGGGGACGCTCGACCCGCGATCGCCCCCTTCCTCAACAAGGAGCGGGAATTCCTGCAGGGGCTGGGGTCGCTCGTCCAATCGCACGCCGAGGAGATCAAGGGGATGGTGCTGGCGCTCCGGGCTCGGTCGGAGGCGGCTCGGGGCGACGAGACGAGCCCGGGCCCCCGGGTTGACGCGGACGCGCGCGCCGACGCCTCCCCCGAAGCGTCGCGGTCGGGCTCCGAGGGGCCGTCGGCCACGCTCGAGCCGGCCACCTCCGGCGAGATCCGGTCGCGTCTCGGGTTCGAGCCCGACACCGACTCGGTGCCGGACGAGGCGGCCCGGCCAGACGAGGACCCCGCGGTCGAGGAGACCGTGATCGTGGAGTCGGAGACCGAGCCCGTCTTCACGGCCGAGGGTACTCCGGCGAGCGACCGGCGCGAGCGCTCGCTCCGAGAGCTCTTCTGGGGCGAGGAGTAGCGGACCCGGAGGAGCCGCACGCGGCTTCAGGTCCGCCGGAGACCGACCGACACCGCCGCGCCGTCGATCTCGAAGCCCCGCTCGAACGCGGCGTCGGGCAAGACGCCGTCGACGATCGTCGTCGCGAGCGTCTCCTCCGCTACCCACCCCCGATGCGATGCCAGCGCCTCCGCGAGATCGCCGCTGATGTCCAGCGCCAGCTCGATCCGGTCGCTGACGTCCAGGCCCGCGGCCTTGCGCGCGTCTTGCACCACGCGGACGAGCTCCCGCGCGAGGCCCTCCGTCCGGAGCTCGGGCGTGAGGTCCAGCTGGAGCGCGACCGTGATGCCTCCGTCGCCGGCGACGCCCCACCCCTCGAGCGTCTCCTGCACGAGCTCGACGTCGTCGGACCCGAGCTCGATCCGGTCGCCGCCGATCTCCAGACTCACGGTCTCGCCGCGAGCGAGGGCAGCGGCGACGGTTCCGTCGTCGCGTTCCAGCGAGGACGCGATCTCCTTCACTTTCTGACCGAGCCGCGGCCCCAGCACCTTGAAGTTCGGTTTGGCCCGCCAGCCGCCGAGCTGCTCGGCCGTCTCGGCGAACAGGACCTGCTTCACGTTCAGCTCCTCCGCGACGAGGTCGAGGAGCGGGGCGAGCGCCCCGTGGTCGCCGGGGTAGTGCACGACGGCCTCGGCGAGCGGCTGCCGGACGCGCACCTTCGTCTCCGTCCGGACGCGGCGACCGAGCTCGACGATCGACCGCGCGTTCGTCATCGCGTCGTCGAGATCCTCGTCCCGGTGGTCCGGCCGGTCACGCGGATAGTCGGACAGATGCACCGAGTCCGGAGCGCCGTCCTTCCCAGAGGCCAGGTTCCGCCACAGCTCCTCGGCGACGAACGGGGTGAACGGCGCGAGCAGCTGCGACACGGTGACGAGGCAGTCGTGCAACGTGCGGAAGGCCGCGCGCGCGTCGTCCCCGCCGGTGCCGTCGGGATCCCAGAACCTCCTCCTCGCACGCCGGACGTACCAGTTCGAAAGGTCGTCGAGGAACCGCTCGATCCGGCGACCGGCGCTCGTCGCGTCGAAACGATCAAGCTCCGCGGTCGCGGCCTCGATCGTCCTCGCGAGCCGCGAGAGGATCCATCGGTCGAGCACGGGCCGCTCCGTCACCGCCACGTCGTCACCGGCCGGGTCGAACCCGCTCGCGTTCGCGTACGTGACGAAGAACGCGTACACGTTCCAGAGGGTCAGCAGGAACCGGCGGACGACCTCGTCGAACGCCTCCATGCCGACCCGGCGAGGCGCCCAGGGCGACCCGCCGGTGAGCAGGTACCACCGGAGCGCGTCGGCGCCCTGGCGGTCCATGACCTCGAACGCGTCGACGGTGTTGCCGAGTGACTTCGACATCTTCCGACCCTGCGCGTCGACCAGGAGGCCGAGGCACACGACCGTGCGGTACGCGGTGGAGTCGAACAGCAGCACGGCTTCGGCCATCAGGGTGTAGAACCACCCGCGCGTCTGGTCGATCGCCTCGGCGATGAAGTCCGCGGGCAAGCGTTGCTCGAAGTCCTCGACGCCCCGCCCGAGCTCGGGGTGGTACCCCCACTGCGCGAACGGCATCGCGCCGGAGTCGTACCAGGTGTCGATCACCTCGGGGACGCGTGCGGCCACCGCATCGCACTCGGGACAAGCGATCGTGACCTCGTCGATCGTCGGCCGGTGCGGGTCGATGTCGGTCACGTCCCGACCCGTCCGCTCCGAGAGCTCGGAGAGCGAGCCGATCGCCGTGTCGTGCTGGTTCGGGCAGCGCCAGATCGGGAGGGGCGTCCCCCAGTACCGCTCGCGCGAGAGCGCCCAGTCGACGTTGTTCTCGAGCCAGTCGCCGTAGCGCCCGTGCTTGATGTGCTCCGGATACCAATCGACCTGTTCGTTGACCTCGAGGAGGCGGTCCTTCACGGCCGTCGTCCGGATGTACCACGACGTCCGGGCGACGTAGATCAGCGGGGTGTCGCACCGCCAACACAAGGGGTAGGTGTGGAGGATCGTCCCGGAGCGCAGCAGCAAGCGCCGAGCGCGGAGGTCCTCGACGATCCCTGGGTCCGCGTCCTTGAAGAACAGCCCCCGGACGAGCTCGGGCGCCTCGTCCGTGAACCGGCCCTCGCCGTCGAGCGGCTTGAACATCGGCCAGCCCTGCTCGCGGCCGACCTGGAGGTCCTCCGGGCCGAACGCCGGCGCGAGGTGGACGATCCCGGTCCCGTCCGAGAGCGAGACGAAGTCCGCCGTGACCACTCGGTGGGCCCCCTCGACGTTCGGGTACAGGGGCTCGTACCGGGCGCCGTCGAGCGCGGACCCGGCGATCGGGCCCCCGACGACGGGAGCATCCGGCACGACGGCGTCCTTCAGCGCCTCCGCGAGGACGAGTCGCTCGCCCTCCTGCTCCACGATCACGTACGGGGCGTCCGCCGAAACGGCGACGCCGGCGTTCGAGATCAGGGTCCAGGGCGTGGTGGTCCAGCCGAGCAGCGACGCGCCGACGATCGCCTCGTTGGGCGACTCGACCACGCGGAACCGGATGAAGACGCTCGGGTCCTCGACCTCGGTGTACCCCATCGCCAGCTCCGCGTCGGAGAGCGGCGTCCCGCAGCGCGGGCAGTAGCTGGTGATGCGGTCCGCCTGGACGAGGAGACCTCGTTCGTGGAGCTGCTTGAGCGACCACCACACGCTCTCGATGTAGCGGTTGTCCATCGTCCAGTAGGCGTCGTCGGTGTCGATCCAGAAGCCGAGCCGCTCCGTCTGCTGCTCGAACTCCTCGACGTAGCGCTTCACCGACTCGCGGCACAGCCGGTTGAACTCGGCGATGCCGAACGCCTCGATGTCGCGCTTCGTCTTCGTTCCGATCTCCTTCTCGACCTCGAGCTCGACCGGCAAACCGTGGCAGTCCCACCCGGCCTTGCGCGGAACGTAGTGGCCCCTCATGGCCTTGAACCGCGGGTAGACGTCCTTGAACGTCCGGGACTCCGTGTGGTGGATCGCCGGGCGACCGTTCGCCGTCGGCGGGCCCTCGTAGAAGGTCCAGAGCGGCGCGCCCTCTCGCTGCTTGAGCTGCCGGTGGAAGACGTCGGCCTCGCGCCAGAACGCGAGCACGCGACGCTCGAGCTCGGGGAAGCTCACCTTCGGATCGACCGGTTCGAACATCCCACCTCCGAACGACCAAACGCCCCGTCCCGTGCAGGGACGAGGCGCGAGCCCCGCGGTACCACCCCGCGTTGCCGGACCCTCGCGGCTCCGGCCGCTCAGGGGCTGCGGACAGCCCTCCGCTGTCACGGGCGGGCCCGGCCGCGCCTACTGGGGGTGCGCGGCTCGCATCCCGTTCGGGCGGCGGCTCGAGGATGATGTTCGGAGGGGCGACGCCGCCGGGCTCACACCGTCCCCGGCTCGCTCGGGGTCTCGCGCCCTCCTACTCGTTCCCGTCATCGCCTGTGCGAGGCATGCTACACGCAGGGGGCAGGGGCGATGGCT
>DATFEU010000224.1:0-9057 GCA_035250725.1 Actinomycetota bacterium | reverse complement strand
GGGGATCGCGCTCGTCGTGATCGGGCTCGCGACACTCGGCGTCGCCGCGTGAGTCAGCGCGTGGTCGGCCGCCGCTCGTGCCGGTAGAACTCGATCGGCTCGGGGGGCAGCGGCGTGTTGCCGAGGATGAGGTCGGCGGCCTTCTCCGCCACCATCATCACGGGCGCGTAGATGTTGCCGTTCGTTACGTAGGGGAAGACCGAGGCGTCGACGACGCTCAGCCCGTCCACGCCGTGGACCCGCATCGTGGCAGGGTCGACGACGGACATCGCGTCCGTGCCCATCTTGGCCGTGCAGGAGGGGTGGAGGGCCGTCTCGCCGTCGCGGGCGACCCACTTCAGGATCTGCTCGGGCGTCGTGACGGACGGACCTGGCGAGAGCTCGCCGCCGTCGAACGGCGCCATCGCCGGCTGGCCGAGGATGTTCCGCGCGACGGCGATCGCCTCCACCCATTCGCGACGGTCGGTGTCGGTCGACAGGTAGTTGAACCGGAGGGCCGGGTGGACCCGCGGGTCGGCGCTCACGATCTTCACGGAGCCGCGCGCGTCCGAGTACATCGGGCCGATGTGGACCTGGTACCCGTGACCGCCCGCGGGTGCCGACCCGTCGTAGCGCACGGCGATCGGCAGGAAGTGGAACATCAGGTTCGGGTACGTGACGTCCTCGTTGCTCCGGGCGAACCCACCGCCCTCGAAATGGTTCGTCGCGCCCGGTCCCTTCCGGAAGAACAGCCACCGGAAGCCGATCCACGGGCGGTACCGCCACTTGAGGTACGGGGCCATCGAGACCGGCTGCGTGCACGCGTGCTGGATGTACACCTCGAGGTGGTCCTGGAGGTTCTCGCCGACGCCGGGGAGGTCCTGCACGACGTCGATGCCGAGCGCCCCGAGCTCGCGCGCGTCGCCGATGCCCGAGACCTGCAGCGTCTGTGGCGTGTTGATCGCGCCGCCGCACACGATCACGCGTCCCGCCTCGACGCGCCTCGCCGAGCCACGTCGATGCACGTACTCGACGCCGACGGCCCGCGCGCCGTCGAACAGGATCCGGTTCACGAACGCCCGGGTCTTCACCTCGAGGTTCGGTCGGCGCTCGACCGGATGCAGGTAGGCGCCGGCCGCGGACAGGCGCCGGCCACGGTGGACGTTGCGATCGAAGGGCGCGAACCCCTCCTGCCGGTACCCGTTCACGTCGTCGGTGAGCTCGTACCCGGCCTTCTGCACCGCCTCGAAGAACGCGCCGAACAGCGGGTTCGTCGCGGGTCCGCGTTCGAGGACCAGGGGGCCGTCATGCCCTCGGCGCTCGTCGGCGGGCTCGGCGGCAAGAGCGGTCTCCATCCGCTTGAAGTAGGGGAGGCAGTGGGCGTAGTCCCATGCCTCCATCCCGGGGTCGGCCGCCCAACGCTCGTAGTCCAGGGGATTGCCCCGCTGGAAGATCATCCCGTTGATGCTGCTCGAGCCGCCGAGGACCTTCCCGCGCGCGTGGTAGATCCGGCGTCCGTTCATGTGGGGCTCGGGCTCCGACTCGTACCTCCAGTCGTAGAAGCGGTTGCCGATCGGGAACGTGAGGGCGGCGGGCATGTGGATGTAGACGTCCCACGGGTAGTCGGGTCGTCCGGCCTCGAGCACCAGGACCCGGTTCGAGGGGTCCTCGGACAGCCGGTTCGCGAGCGCGCAGCCCGCGGAGCCACCCCCGACGATCACGAAGTCGTACCGGGGCGCCATCGGCGCACAGTCTGCCGCATCGGGCCGTTCGCCGCGCCGGGGACCTCGGCCCTCGCAACCTGCCTTGCACGGTTCGGCCGCTCGGGGACATGATGCCCACCTGGATGCGCTTCCGGGCGCGGTGGGCGGGCGCCGAGCCCGTCCGGTCAGGGGGATCCGAGGTGACCCAGGCAGGCAGCGACACGGCCGTCTCGTGCCGCGGTGTCTGGAAGGTCTACGGTCCGCATCCCGAACGCATCGTGGGGTCGCCCGAGGCGGATCTCCCCCGCCCCGAGCTGCTCGAGAAGACCGGCTGCGTCGCTGCCGTCAAGGACGTCTCGTTCGACGTCGTGCCGGGCGAGGTCTTCGTCGTCATGGGGCTGTCCGGGTCCGGCAAGTCGACGCTCGTGCGGATGATCAACCGACTGCACGACCCGACCGCGGGCGAGATCGTGGTCGACGGCGAGGACGTCCTCACGATCGGCCCCGAACGGCTCCGCGAGCTTCGCCGGCACAAGATCAGCATGGTGTTCCAGCACTTCGGGCTGCTGCCGCACCGGCGGATCATCGACAACGTCGCGTTCGGCCTCGAGGTCCAGGGGATCGAACGCGAGGACCGAGAGCGCAAGGCTGACGAGGTGCTCGAGGTCGTCGGGCTCGGAGGCTGGGCCCAGCACTACCCGGACGAGCTGTCGGGCGGGATGCAGCAGCGGGTCGGGCTCGCCCGGGCCCTCGCGACCGACCCCGAGATCATGCTGTTCGACGAGCCGTTCAGCGCGCTCGACCCGTTGATCCGGCGGGACATGCAGGACGAGGTGATCCGTCTGCAGCGCGAGGTCCGCAAGACGATGATCTTCATCACCCACGACCTGCTCGAGGCCCTGAAGCTCGGTGACCGGATCGCGATCATGAAGGACGGCGCGTTCGTGCAGGTGGGCACGCCCGAGGAGGTGGTGTCTCAGCCCGCCGACGACTACGTCGCCGACTTCATCCGCGACGTCCCGCGTGCCCACGTCCTCACCGCGAGGACGATCATGAAGCCGGCCTCGTCCGGCGACGGACAGCGGTACGGAGGATCGGTGGCCGTCGACACGCTGGTCCAGGAGCTGATCCCGATGGTCTCCGAGTCGGACCTCCCGCTCCGCGTCCTCGACGGGGAAGAGACGGTGGGGGTCGTCGACCGGACCGCCGTGATGTCGGCGCTGATCGAGGAGCGCGTCTGATGGCCGTCGACGTCAAGCCCGGGGAACCGACCTTCGCGGCGCCGACGATCGAGGCACCGAAGCCGGTCGCGCCCCCGAAGAACCCGTGGCCGCGTCGCCTCCTGTGGCTCGGGACGATCGTCGCGGCGATCGTCGCCGGGCTGGCGTGGTTCCCGCCCGGATTCCCCGAACGGTGGGTCGTGGACGCCGGCGCGCTGTTCCAGGACGTCGAGTCGTGGGTGATCGAGAACGACGACACGTTCTGGCTGTTCGTCTACGTGATCGAGCCGCTCCGGTCGTTCACGAACCAGGCGTTCGACGCGATCGTCGACCTGCTGCTGCGCCTCACCTGGCTCGGCGCGATCACGCTGTTCGCCTCGATCGCCGCGTTCGTCGCCGGGTGGAAGATGGCCCTGTTCACGGCCGCCGGCTTCTTCCTGATGGGCGCCCTCGGCCTGTGGGAGGAGAGCATCGAAACCCTCGCGCTCGTCGTGATGATGGTGCTCGGGGCGCTGCTCCTCGGGGTCCCGCTCGGGATCTGGGCGGGACGTAACCGTACCGTCGAGAGCATCCTGCGCCCGATCCTCGACGGCATGCAGACGATCCCGGCCTTCTCCTACCTGCTCCCGCTCGTGCTGTTCTTCAGCATCGGGACCACTCCGGCGCTCATCGCCGGGATCATCTTCGCGTTGCCGCCGGCCGTTCGGCTGACCGATCTCGGGCTGCGCGAGGTGCCGCCGAACACGCTCGAGGTGGCGGACGCGTTCGGGTCGACGAGGTGGCAGCGGTTGTTCCGCGTGCATCTGCCGCTCGCCAAGCCGTCGATCATGCTCGGCGTGAACCAGACCATCATGATGGCGCTCGGCATGGTCGTGATCGCGGCCGTGGTCGGGTTCGGCGGCCTCGGTCGCGAGGTCTACAACGCCCTCCAACACCAGGAGGTCGGCGAGGCGCTGAACGCCGGCATCGCGATCGTCGTGATGGCGATCGTCCTCGACCGGGTCTCGTACGCATGGAGCCAGCGAGACAGGCGCGCGTGGAAGCCCCCGAAGGTCGGCGGCGTGGTCCTCTCCCGCGGGCGACTGCTGATCCTGGCGGTCGCCGCGATCGCGCTCGCGGTCGTCGTGGGCCGCGAGGTCCTGCGGCAGCAGGACTTCCCCCAGGCCTGGACGTTCTCGATCGCGGGTCCGACCGACTCGGTCGTCAACTGGGCCGAGGACAACCTCCGCGTCGCGACCGAGCCGATCAGCGAGGGGCTCATCCGGTGGGGCCTCGAGCCGCTGAAGGATCTCCTGCAGGGGTTGCCCTGGTGGATGGTCGCGGCCGGCGCGGCCCTGATCGGCTGGCGGGGCTCCCGGCGGACCGGCCTCGCCGTGATGTCGTTCCTCTGCCTCGCGGCGATCGGCGTGCTCGGGATGTGGGACATCGCGATGGACACGCTCAGCCAGGTCATCGTGGCGGTCGTCCTCGCGGTGGCCGTCGCGATCCCGATCGGGATCGTCTCCTCCCGGAGCGACCGGTTCCAGAAGGGCCTGAAACCGGTGCTCGACGCGATGCAGACGATGCCGGCGTTCGTGTACCTCGTGCCGGTGATCGCGTTGTTCCACGTCGGCCGCGTGCCGGGGATCATCGCGGCGTTCATCTATGCGCTCCCCCCGTGCATCCGGCTGACCGATCTCGGGATCCGGGGCGTCCCGAAGAACACGACCGAGGCGGCCCTGTCGTACGGGGCGACGTCGGGCCAGATGCTCCGGAAGGTGGAGCTCCCGCTCGCACGCCCCTCGATCCTGCTCGGTGTCAACCAGACGATCATGATGGTGTTCTCCGTCGTGATCATCGCTGGGCTCATCGGGGGAGGAGGCCTCGGTCTGGAGGTGATCTTCGGGCTCACGCACTCGGAGATCGGGCGCGGAGTGGTGGCGGGGATCTGCATCCTGCTGCTCGCGATCGTGATCGATCGGATCACGCAGGCGTACGGGATGGCGCCGCGCTCGTTGCGGGGTCCGGTGGGCACCGGCGGCATGTGGTGGACGCGGCTCCGCACGATCGGTATGGCTCGGACCCAACAGGAGGATGATCGTCGGGAAGATGCTCGAAAGGAGGACGGATGAGGAAGCGGATGTGGTTGCTGAGCGCCATCGCGTTGCTCACGATCGCCGCGGCCGCGTGCAGCGACGTCGAGGAGGGCGGCGGGGGCGGGGGCGGCGGCGGTGAGGAGACCGGCGCCGCGGGCGGCGAGGCCGCCCAGTGCTCGGGCGACACGATCTCGATCGCGGTGAACCCGTGGACGGGGTCGGCGGCCAACGCCAACGTGGCGAAGGTCATCATGGAGCAGGAGATGGGGTGCACCGTGGAGCTCGTCGAGATCGACGAGTTCGCGCAGTTCCCGGCGCTCTCCTCGGGAGAGCTGCAGGCGACGCTCGAGGTGTGGCCGTCCGGCCATGCCGAGGACTACGCCACCTATATCGACGGCGGTCAGGGCGTGGTCGACGCAGGCGAGCTCGGCGTGATCGGCAAGATCGGCTGGTACGTCCCGACCTACATGGTCGAGGAGAACCCCGATCTCGCCACGATCGACGGCATCGCCGCGAACGCGGAGCTGTTCGCGACGCCCGAGACCGAGCCGAACGGGCAGTTCCTCGGCGGGGACCCGAGTTTCGTATCGTTCGACGAGGAGATCGTCGAGGCGCTCGGGTTGGATCTCCAGGTCGTGTACGCGGGTTCTGAGAACGCGCTGCTGACCGAGCTCGAGACGGCCTACGAGGCGCAGGACCCGTTGCTCTTCTACTTCTACAAGCCGCACTGGGCGTTCGTGGACTACGAGCTGACCGAGGTCGCGCTGCCCGAAGTCACGGAGGAGTGCACCGAGATCGCGGCTCAGGAGGATCCGACCGGGTACAACTGCGACTACCCGGAGGACGTCCTGTACAAGGCGCTCAACGAGGACCTGGAGACGTCGGACGCGGCGGCGTTCGGTTTCCTGTCGAACATCAACTACACGAACGAGGAGCAGGAAGCCATCGCGCACCTGATCGACGTCGACGGCATGTCGCCCGAGGACGCGGCCGCGCAGTGGGTCTCGGAGAACGAGGACATCTGGTCGGCCTGGCTGCCGACGGCCTGATCGACGGTCCGGCCGGCGATCGGGCGGCCGGGTCGACGGGTCACGGGGGCGGTCCCACGGGCCGCCCCCGTCGTCTCCGGGGCGGACGAGGGAGGACGCGATGAGCGAGCACGTCCGGATGTGGATCGACGGCGCCTGGGTCGACGCCCAGGACGGCGCGACCTTCGAGGCCCAGAGCCCCTCGACCGGCGAGGTGATCGCGACCGTCCCCGAAGGCTCTCGTGCCGACGCGGGCCGGGCGATCGCGGCGGCGGGCAGGGCGTGGCCGGCGTGGGCCGCGGTGTCGGCGTTCGACCGGGCGGCGGCGATGCGCAGGGTGGCACGCGAGATCGACGCGCACAGGGACGAGCTCGCCCGCACCCTCGCGCTCGACCAGGGCAAGCCGCTCGAGGCGGAGGCCCGCGACGAGGTCGAGGAGCTGATCGCCTACTTCGAGATGGCCGCGGCGGACGCGACGCGCGCCGAGGGGCTCATCCCGCCCTCGGTCGACGCCGGGAAGCGCGTGTTCCTGTACCGGGTGCCGCGTGGCGTGGTGAGCGTCATCAGCCCGTGGAACTGGCCGTACACGATGCCCGCCGAGATCGTGGCGCCCGCGCTCGCGTACGGCAATGCGGTGGTGCTCGCGCCGGCGCCCACCACGAGCGTCTGTGCGGTCCGCCTGGCCGAGTGCATCGCCGAGGCCGACCTCCCGCCCGGGGTCTTCAACCTGGTCACGGGTCCCGGCCCGGTCGTCGGCGACGAGATCGCCTCGAACCCGGGGACCGCGGCCGTCGGGTTCATCGGCTCGAGCGCCACCGGGCGTCGGGTCGCCGAACGCGCCGCGGGGAAGGAGTTGCTGCTCGAGATGGGCGGCAACGGCCCGCTCGTCGTGCTCGAGGACGGCGACCTCGACGCGGCGGTCGAGGCGACCCTCGTCGCGTGCTTCCTGAACGCCGGGCAGAGCTGCACGGCCGGCGAGCGGATCCTCGTGCATGAGGAGGTCCACGACGCGTACGTGGGCAAGCTCGCCGCCGCGGTCGCCGAACGGATCCACCTCGGCGATCCGTTCGACGACGCGACCACGATGGGTCCGCTCAACAACGCGCCGGTGGCCGACAAGACCGAGCGCCACGTGCGCGAGGCGGTCGACCGCGGGGTCTCGGTCGTGAGCGGCGGCTCGCGCGTGGGCACGCTGGGCAGCGAGCTGTTCTTCGAGGCGACGATCCTCGACGGCGTCACCGACGAGATGGAGGTCGCGCGCGAGGAGACGTTCGGGCCGGTCGTGCCGGTCTCGACGATCCGCGACGAGCAGGAGGCGATCGATCTCGTGGACGGGTGGGAGTACGGGCTCCTCGCGGCGGTGTTCACGCGTGACCTCGGCCGCGGCCTGCGGTTCGCGGAGGCGGTCCGGACCGGCTGGGTGAACGTGAACGAGGGAACGAACTACTGGGAGTCGCACCTGCCGTTCGGCGGACGCGCCGGCTCGGCGAGCGGCGTCGGCCGCGTCGGCGGGCGGTTCTCGATGGACCGGCTCACCGAGCTGAAGACGATCGTCGTCAACGTCGGGTAGCTCCGCATGCGGGATCGAGCGAGGACCGTGGTCGTCGGCGCGGGGATCGTCGGCGCCTCGGCCGCCTACCACCTGTCCGAGCTCGGCGACGCCGACGTCCTCGTGCTCGACCAGGGGCCCTTGTTCGAGACGGGGGGCTCGTCGTCGCACGCGCCCGGCCTCGCGTTCCAGACGAACGGGTCTCGGATGATGTGCCGGATCGCGCAGGACTCGGTCGCGCTGTACGCGACGCTCGAGAGCGACGGCGGGCCGTGCTGGTACGGCGTCGGCGGGATCGAGGTCGCGACGACCGTGGCTCGGATGCAGGAGCTGAAGCGGCGGCTCGGGTTCGCGCGTTCCTACGGGCTCGAGGGAGCCGAGCTCCTCACGCCGGCCGAGGCGGCCGAGAAGGTCCCGCTGCTCGACACCTCGGCGATCCTCGGCGCCTACCACGTGCCGAGCGACGGCATCGCGATGGGCGTCGGCATCGCGACCGCGCTCGGGCGGAAGGCCGCGGAGCGCGGGGTCGAGCTCGAGGGCGAGGTCACCGTCACCGGGTTCGACGTCCGCGAAGGACGCGTCCACGGCGTCCGGACCGACCGCGGCGACGTCGGATGCGAGCGCGTGTTGATCTGCGCGGGCATCTGGGGGCCGTCGGTCGGCGCGCTCGCAGACGTTTCGGTCCCGCTCGTCGCGGTCCAGCACCAGCTGGTGTGGACGGATCCGGTCCCCGAGCTCGAAGGCGAGACGCGCGAGGTCGGCCACCCGATCCTGCGCCACCAGGACATGGCGATGTACTTCCGCCACCGCGGGGACCACTACGCCGTCGGCAACTACCACCACGAGCCGATCGCGACGCCACAGCGCGCGCTCCGTCGTCCCGGGGACGAGCCGACGATGCCCTCGCTCATGCCGTTCACGCCCTCGGACTTCGAGGCGGCCGAGGCCGAGGCGGCCCGCCTCCTCCCCGCGTTGAGGGGACGGATGCGCCCGGACGACCCCGAGCGCTCGATCAACGGGATGTTCTCGTTCACGCCGGATGCGGGGTCGATCGTCGGCGAGTCCGCGAGGGTTCGCGGCGTCTGGCTCTGCGAGGCGGTGTGGGTGACGCACGCGGGCGGGTTCGGCCGCATGGTCGCGGAGTGGATGGAGCAAGGGGAGCCGTCGTTCGACCTGGCGGAGGCCGACGCGAACCGCTTCTACCCGTACATGACGACCCCGCCGTTCGTGCTCGAACGGGGCAAGCAGCAGTACCGCGAGGTCTACGACATCATCCATCCGCGCCAGCAGATGGCGAGGCCGAGGAAGCTACGGCTCTCGCCCTTCTACTCGAGGCAGGTCGAGCTCGGCGCGGAGTTCGTCGTGGGCGCCGGCTGGGAGCGGCCCGAGTGGTACGAGGCCAACGCCCCGCTCGTCCCGGAGGCCGCGCCCTGGCTGGAGCGCGACCCGTGGGCGGCCAGGTTCTGGTCGCCGATCGAGGGCGCCGAGCACCTCGCGACGCGC
>DATFEU010000213.1:0-3519 GCA_035250725.1 Actinomycetota bacterium | reverse complement strand
AGCTGATCCAGAAGGCCGCGGCGATCTTCGCGCATCTGGACCTGGTGGACTTCCGGATCCGGGCGGTTGCGATCGCCCAGCAGATCATCGAGCAAGATCCCGACGTCGTGGCCCTGCAGGAGGTCTCCCTCTGGCAGACGGGGCCGTCGTCGAACCCATCAGAGCTCACCACGCGCTATGACTTCCTCCAGATCCTGCTCGACGAGCTCGAACGGCAGGGCCATCCCTTCCGAGCGGTGTCGGTCAACCCGAACTTCACCGGCATGCTGCCGATCGACTTCGCCGGAACCCTCGGGAGATTCACCGATCGCAACGTGATCATCGTCCCTGCGGATGTCCCGGTCTCCGAACTGATGACGTCGAACCCCGCCCAGGACGTCTACGGCCGCACGCTGGATGTGCCGATCGGCGGGGTGACCCTGCACGGCCAGCGCGGGTGGGCGAGCATCGACGTCCTCTTCCATGGGATGCCGTTCCGCTTCTTCGTTACGCACCTCGAGGCCTTCGATCCCGACGTGCGGAAGGACCAGGTGGCCGAACTCGTGCACCTTATGTCGGTCTCGCCGATCCCGGTCGTCCTTGCAGGGGACATCAACCTGTTCCCGAAGGATGTTCGCGCCCTCGACGACGCCGCTTGGGCTCTGCTGAATCACGCGGGGTTCAAGGACGCCTGGGAGGTTGCGGAGTGCTTCGAGCCACGCTTCACGGCCGGGCAAACCGACGACCTGAACAACGTGCCCTCGATCCTGGACAACACCGTCGATTACGTGCTGTTCGACAAGGACTTCGAGACCAAGCCAGTGGAACGCTCGTGCGACATCGCCGGCGAGGAGCTCGACGACCGGACGAACACCGACCCGGCGCTGTGGCCTTCGGACCACGCGGCCGTGGTCGTCGACTTGCTCATCGCGAAGCCCTAGCGACGGAACGCTCGAGAGAACCCGATGACGAGGGAGAGGACGATGAAGAGACATCATCGGCTGGTTGCATCGGCGATCGGAGCAGCGACGGTGACGGGTCTCGTGGTCGCAGCGATGGCACCTGCCGGGGCGCAAGGGGAGCCCATCCGCGTCAACATCCCTGCTGGGCCGGGACGCTGATCGACCTGGACGATGATGGCAGGATCGATCTCGGCGACCGGTTCACCGGTCGTTCCCGGCTGATGACCCCGCCACCGGCGAGCGTGCCGGACGCGTGTTCCTCGAGCGACGACGCCGATCATCCCCGAGCAGCAGAAGGCACGTGGTTGTGCACCCACGTACTGGAGTTGCCCGACGGCCACCTCAACCTTCAGGGGAAGGATCCGTCGGGCCTCGGCTCCCACGTCTTCGCGGTGACGGGCGGACCGGGCTCTACCGGAACGCCCGGGGTGAGGCGGACGAAGTGCATACCGACATCGCGGAAGAGATCACGATCCACCTCGAGCCCTGAGCCGAAACGAGGCCCTATGTACCGAGTGCGATCGCCAGGGCGGTGATCGCGGCGTAGATCGCGAGGCCCCCGGCGACGAGCGCGATCCGGAGCGATCGCTGGATCGGCGAGCGCCCGAACACGTAGTAGGCGATCGGCCCGAACAGCGGGATCACGAGCACCGCGAGCATCCAGAGGATCCTGGTCCGATTGGGGACGGCCTCCTGGCGGACGAGGTCCCACAGCGCGATCGAGACCCACGCTGTGTACAGGATCAGCGGGAGCGCGTAGGCGTACAGGCCCACGAGCACCCCCCACCAGCTGGCGGCGATCGGCATCCCGAGCACGGTGACCTCCTGGGAGACGTCGGTGGGCGCCGGCACGCCGAGCGCGCGGGCGTCGCGGATCTGCACGCGTTGGGGGACGGCGACCTCGGCGATCGCCGGGTCCGGAGGCGCGCCCTCGGCGCCCGGCATCGACTCCTGCGGGGGCGGCGGCGGCTGCGAGCGCCAGTCGCCGACCTCGACCTCGCCGAACGCCGCGTCCAGATAGCGCTCGAGCGGTCCGATCACCATCCCGAGCGACCCTCCGGCGATCCGCGCGAGCGGCGAGCCGCAGCCGTTCCGCCACTCGATCGCCGGCGGGAGGCTCGTCGCGAACGCGTTCGCGTCGAAGCAGTCGCCGCCGGCCGCCGGCGCGCCGAGCGCGAGGTCGGCGTCGCCGGAGCTCCGCACGAGGTTGCCGCGGACCTCGTTGCCCTCGGTGAGCCAGACCTGCTCGTCGGGTGAGGCGAGGAGCGCGATCCCGAAGTTCACGTGGTCCTCGACGAGGTTCTGCGTCACGAGGTTGCCGCGTCCCCCGTTCACGAGGATCCCGATCCCGAACGAGGGGTACTGCAGGTCGAACGCGGGTGCGTCCTCGTTGTTGTTGTCGTGCACCCAGTTGCCCGCGATCACCGCTTCGCGCTGCGGCGCGAGCTCCTCGGAGTCGAGCGTGTTCGGAACGATGCCGCTCATGTTGTCGCGCCACTCGCTGTTCACGACGAACAGCTCGCCGCCCGCGTTGGTCCCAGAGAACCCGAGCGCGTTGTTCTCGGCGAGCACGTCGGTTACGACCGAGTGGCACGGGAAGCACTGGCCCACGTAGAAGCCGGAGTCCGGATGCCCGCTCGCATACGAGTGGTCGAACTGTCCGTAGACCGAGTCGTACGCGAACAGGCCGTACGCCCCATCGTTGAACGCGGTGAGGAACGACCCGCGGTACCCGAACACGCTCTGCCACAGGAAGCCGTTCAGCAGGTAGTGACGGGCGGTGAGGTTCTCGATCGTCACGCCGTCCGCCTCGATCACCGCGATCCCGTTGTCGAGCCGGAACCGGCCGTCCAGGATCACCGCGTTCCGGTCGGTGCCCCGGATCGTAAGGAACGGGGTGGTGACCACCACGGCCTCCTCGTACACGCCCGGCGAGATGAGCACGAGCCCCCCGGGTTCGGCGGCGTCGACCGCGGACTGGATCGACGGCGCGTCCTCGGGAACGCGGATCTCGCCGCCCGGGAGCCCCGGCGGAGTCTCGCGGCCGGGCCCGACACCGGAGCCGGCTCCGGGGAGCGGCGCTTCCCCTGCGAGGACGACGCCGCTCATGCCCGCCCCCGGCGTCCCGTGCAGCGAGCAGAAGTAGGGGAAGGCACCTTCGGTCGTGAACGTACGCACGAACCCGTCGCCGGGCTCGAGATCGTCCGAGGCGTAGGAGCCGTCGTCGGCCGTAACGTTGTGGCGCGCGCGACCGACGTTCGTCCACTCGACCGTGCCGCCGACGGGGACCCGCACGACGCGCGGCCCGAACACGTTGTCGAGCATCTCGACGTCCTCGGCGGCGTCGTCGGTGCTCGCCCTCGCCTCGAGCGGAACCGCGAGCAGGGTGAGGAGCGCGAGGAGGGGGGCGGCGCGCAGGCGACGGCGCATCGCGGGCGAGGCTAGACATCCCACGTCTCTTTCTGTCAAGCGGCGACCTCCTCGAGTGCGGGCCAGGCGACCTCTTCGCGGTAGAGCTCTCGGCGTTCGAGACACACGTGGAGGATCCCGACGAGGCGGTTCGCGAGCTGACGAAGGG
>DATFEU010000141.1:0-2324 GCA_035250725.1 Actinomycetota bacterium | reverse complement strand
TCGAGCGGGCGCTCTGCGAGATCACGGGGATGACGAGGGCGACGCTCCAACCGCCGGCGGGCGCCTGCGGCGAGCTCACGGGGCTGCTGATCATGCGCGCGCATCACGACCGCCAGGGACGCCAGCGTCGTCGCGTCGCGATCCCGGACTCCGCGCACGGTACGAACCCGGCCAGCGTTCGCCTGGCAGGCTACGAGGCGATGAAGGTGCCCTCGGACGCCCGGGGGCTCGTCGATGTGAGCGCGCTCGAGAAGCTCGTCGACGAGGACGTCGCCGGGCTGATGCTGACGAACCCGAACACACTCGGGCTGTTCGAGGAGGAGATCCAGCGCATCACCGAGGTCGTGCACGAGATCGGCGGCCTCGTCTACTACGACGGCGCGAATCTGAACGCGATCCTCGGCCGCTGCCGGCCCGGCGACATGGGGTTCGACATCGTGCACATCAACACCCACAAGACGTTCGCGACGCCGCACGGTGGGGGAGGGCCGGGCGCCGGCCCGGTCGGCGTCACCGAGGCGCTCGTGCCGTACCTGCCGGTCCCGCGCGTCGAGCGCGGGGAGGACGGCTCCTTCCGGCTCGAGCGTGCGTTCCCCGACTCGATCGGCCGGATGCACGGGTTCCTCGGCAACGTCGGCGTGCTCGTCCGCGCCTATGCGTACGTGTTCCTGCACGGGCGCGACGGGCTGAAGGAGGTCGCGGAACGCGCGGTCCTGAACGCGAACTACCTGGCCGAGCGGGTGAAGGACGCGTTCCCGCTCGAGCATCCCGACGGGCGCCCGATGCACGAGTTCGTCGCCACCGCTCGGCGCCTGAAGGAGGAGACGGGGATCCGCGCCATGGACGTCGCCAAGCGCGTGATCGATCTCGGCTACCACCCCTCGACGGTGTACTTCCCGCTCGTCGTCGAGGAGGCCCTGATGGTCGAGCCGACCGAGACCGAGACGATGGAGTCGCTCGACGCGTTCGCCGAGGCGTTGCTCCAGGCTCACCGGGAGGCACACGAGGATCCCGGGATCCTCCACGAGGCGCCGGTCACGACGCCGGTGCGGCGCCTGGACGAGGCGCGGGCCGCCCGGCACCTCAAGCTTCGCTGGTAGCCCAACCCCGGTCCTCGATGGCTCGGCGGCTCGAGACGACTAGTTCCTCGTGACTATGTCCCCCCCTCAAGTCGGCCTACCGAGGAACCGATACCCCGGTGGCAAGGCAACCGGGAGGTTGGGAGATGTCGGTTCCGAGCGGCAACGGGAGGAGACCTCGCGCGGTCGTCGTGGGGATCATCTCGTGCCTCTTGGTGGTGGGACTGGCCGGCGGCGCGGTGGTGGGGGAGGAGCGCGCCCGGCCGCGACGGCACATGCTGTCGCTGACCAACGCGGACCGTGCGAACCACGACCGGAGGGAGCTCTCGTTCGCCGAACGGCTCTCGCGTTATGCGAAAGCCCACAGCCAGGCGATGGCGGACCGGGGCTACCTGTTCCACTCGACCGGCGATCAGCTGAGGGCAGCGCTCGATGGGTACGACTGGGAGCTCGGCGGCGAGAACATCGGCGTCGGGGGATCGCTGGAGGGTCTCGAGGAAGCGTTCATGGCGAGCCCGCCTCACCGGGAGAACCTGCTTCGACGGGTGTATGAGCACGCCGCGTTCGGCATCGTGCGCCAGGACGGGCGGACCTGGGTGACGGTCATCTTCTACGGGTGAAGAACGAGTTCCGCGGAACGGGAACGGCCCCGGAGGATCCCGGGGCCGTTCCGTTCTAGCCTCCCGACCTACGCTCAGGCGTCGCGGTCGTCCTCCCGCCTCCCGCGGCGGCTCCCCGCCCACAGGAGGCCGGATCCCGCGGTCATCAGGGCGACGGCGATCGCCCCGAGCGGGATCACGTTCTCGACCCCGGTGAACGCGGTTCCGTCGGGGGGAGTGACCGTCGTCGGGTCGACCGTCGTGGGGTCGTCCGGCGGCGTGATCGTGGTCGGGGCGACGCTCGTGGTCGAACGGGGCGTCGTGCTCGAGGTCGTCTCGCTGGGCTGCGTCGCCGTGCTGGTCGACGTGGAGGTGCTGGTGGACGTCGTCGGCTCGGTCGTCGTGCTCGGCTCCGTGGTCGTCGTGCTCGGCTCCGTGGTCGTCGTGCTCGGCTCCGTGGTCGTCGTGCTCGGCTCCGTGGTCGTCGTGGAGCTGGTCGACGTGTTCGTGCTGGTCGAAGTGCTGGTCTTGGTGCTCGTCGACGTGCTGGTCGACGTCGAGGTGCTGGTGGACGTGCTCGTGCTCGGCGGCGAAGTGGAGGATGTCGTCTGCTCTTCGAAACACCCGTGCGAGATGACGAGGTTCG
>DATFEU010000205.1:0-9720 GCA_035250725.1 Actinomycetota bacterium | reverse complement strand
ACTTCCGCTCCCACGGGCGGAGCGCCCGGGCGGCCGGGGGCGACCTGTCGCCGACGGCGTTCGGTCACGACCTTGCCACGGTGCTCGAGGCCGTCGCCGACCGGCCGGTCGTCCTCGTCGGGCACAGCATGGGCGCGATGTCGTTGCTCGCGATGTCCGAGTCCCGGCCTGACCTGTTCGCCGAACGTGTCGCCGCCATCGTGATCGTCGGTTCGTCGGCGAGCGACCTCGTGCGCGGCGCGATGGGCTCGGTGACCGAGCTGCTCCGTCCGCGTCTCGGCTCGCTCGGCCAGGCCGCCCGCCGCGTCAACCGCCTGCGTCGCGTCGTCCTTTCGAGCCCCGCGGACGTCGGCCAGATCGTCGCCCGGGCGACGCAGTTCGGACCCGATGCCCCGCCCAACGTCGTGAACTACGTCCTCGGCCTGGCGGCCCGGGCTCCCTCGGCGGTGTGGACGGACGGCCTCGCGAACCTCATGGAGATCGACCTGCGGCACACCCTCCCCCACATCCTGGTCCCGGCGCTCGTCCTCGTGGGGGAGCACGACCGGATGACGCCGCCCTCGGCCGCGGTGGCGCTCGCCGGCGAGCTGCCGAACGGCCGTCTCGAGGTGGTCGAGCGCGCCGGGCACTTCCCGATGATGGAGGCGCACGACGAGTTCAACAGACGGCTCGAGGCGTTCGTCGAGCCGGTGCTCTCGCGGCAGCGGAAGCGGCGCGTGAAGCGGGCGAAGGGCGCATGAGCGAGGCGTTCGGAACGTGATCACGCGCGTCGAGGGGATCCGCGTCGGGCACGTCACGGACCTCGAGGGCCTCACCGGATGCACCGTCGTGCTGTGCCCCCCCGGGACCACGGGTTCGGTTGACGTGAAGGGCGGCGCCCCGGGGACGAGCGAGACCGACGCGATCCGGCCGGGGACCTCGGTGCCCGAGATCCACGCCGTGCTGCTCGCCGGCGGGAGCGCGTTCGGCCTGGCGGCCGCGACCGGCGTGCAGCGGTGGCTCGAGGAGCGGGGCGTCGGGTTCGACACGCGGGCGGCCCGGGTCCCCATCGTCCCGGCGGCGGTGCTGTTCGACCTGGGCGTCGGCGATCCCCGTGCCCGGCCGACCGAGGGCGACGGGTACGCCGCATGCGAGGCGGCGACGGAGGGACCGGTGGCCGAGGGGAGCGTGGGCGCCGGGACGGGCGCCGTCTTCGCCAAGCAGCCCGACCCGGCGGCCGGTTGGAAGGGCGGGCTCGGCACGGCTGCGGTCGAGGAGGGAGACGTCGTGGTCTCGGCCCTCGCGGCCGTGAACGCGCTCGGGACGGTGCTCGACGAGGACGGCGAACCGCTGGCCGAGAACCGGAACCCCGAGGCCGAGGAACGGCCGTGGTCGGGCGCGAACACGACGCTCGCCGTCGTCGCGACGAACGCAACGCTCTCGAAGGAGCGGGCGCAGCTGCTGGCGCAGGCGGGGAGCGAGGGTCTCTCCCGTGCCGTGTCGCCCGCGCATACGATGTGGGACGGCGACGTGGTCTTCGCGGTGGCGACGGGGAAGGCGGAGGCTCGCCAGCAGGTGCTCGAGGAGATGGCGGTCCGCGCGGTGGCCGAGGCGATCCGCCGGGGCGTTCGGACCGCGGCGTCGCTGGGCGGCGTGCCTTCGGTTGGGGAGGCGTGATGAGGACGATCGAGGAAGCGGCACTCGAAGCCTCGACCTGTACGCGGTGCCGGCTCTCGCAGGGACGGACGCAGGTGGTGTACGGCGTCGGCGACCCGAACGCGGACCTGATGTTCATCGGGGAGGGGCCGGGGTTCCACGAGGACAAGCAGGGCGAGCCGTTCGTGGGCCCGGCGGGCCAGCTCTTGAACCAGGTGCTCGGCGAGATCGGCCTCCGGCGCGAGCGCGTCTACATCAACAACGTCGTGATGTGCCGGCCTCCGGGGAACCGGGACCCACTGCCCGACGAGATCGAGGCATGCAAGCCCTGGCTCGACGAGCGCATCGAGCTGATCGACCCGTCCGTGGTCGTGACGCTCGGCAACTGGGCCACGCGGTTCGTCCTCGGCCCCCGCGTCTCGATCAGCCGCGTCCGCGGCCAGCGGTTCCCGTGGAGCGGGCGGACCGTGATCCCGACGTTCCACCCGGCGGCGATCCTGCACGGTGGCGGCCAGGCCTCGAAGCAGATGGAAGCGCTGCGCTCCGACTTCCAGGAGATCGCTCGAGCGCTCGCCGAGCGGCCGCAGCCGGTCGAGGAACAGCTCGGTCTGTTCTGATGCGCCTGGACCTCCGGTCCCGGACGGCCGGGGAGACGCGCGCGATCGGCGCCGAGCTCGCCGCCCTCCTGCAGCGCGGCGACGTGGTCGCGTTGACGGGCGAGCTCGGAGCCGGCAAGACGACGTTCACCCAGGGGGTGTCGAGGGGTCTCGGGTTCGACGGCGCGGTCGTCTCGCCGACGTTCACGCTCGTCCGCGAGTATCGAGGGGGAAGGCTGCCCGTCGTCCACGCGGACGTGTACCGGCTCGATCGCGTGCAGGACGTCCTCGACCTCGGCCTGGACGAGATCGCCGAGGACGGCGTGCTCCTGGTCGAATGGGGTGACGCGGTCGGGGGCCTCCTCCCTCCGGAACACCTGATCGTCGAGCTCACGGTCCCCGGCGGCGGCGAGGAACGGGCCGTCGGCGTGTCCGGGAACGGCGATCCGTGGGCGCTGCGGTGGGAGCGTCTCGAGCGGGCGCTCGAGCCGTGGGTGGACGCGGCATGATCGTGTTGGGGATCGACACCTCCACGGACCGGACCTCGGTCGCCCTGGGAACGGAACACGAGCTGCTGGCGGCGACCACGTTCGCCGGCGCTCGCCGCCACGACGACGTCGTCCCGGCGATCGAACGGCTCCTGTCGTGGACCGGTGTCGAGTTCGAACACGTTGGGGGGGTAGCCGTGGGGCTCGGCCCCGGCCTCTACACGGGACTGCGCGTCGGGATCCAGGCCGGGAAGTCGCTCGCGCAGGTGCTCCGGGTGCCGATCGTGGGGACCCCGTCGCTCGACGTGCTCGCGTTCGCCGTGCATCACACGCAGCGGCGGATCGTCGCGGTGATGGATGCCCGCCGTCGCGAGGTGTTCGTCGCCCGGTACCATCCCGTGCCCGGCGGGATCGTGCGGGAGGGCGGGTACCACGTGTCGAGCCCCGCGAACCTGGCCGGGGACCTGGAGGCCGCCGGGGGGGAGGTGCTCCTCGTCGGCAACGGTGCCATCCTGTATCGCAAGGAGCTCGAGCAGCTGGGCGCTCACGTCGAGCTCGCCGAGGCGCCGTTCGCCCATCCGTGGGCCGGGGCGCTCGTGAGCCTGGCCGCCCCGCGGTTGATCCGCGAGGAGACCGATCGGCTCGTAGACGTGGCGCCCCTGTACCTGAGGAAGACGGATGCGGAGATCGCTTGGGATCAGCGAGCCCGAGGCGCCTCGGCTTGAGGTGACCCGGATGCGCCGTCGCCACCTTCGGGGGGTGATGGCGATCGAACGCCAGGTCTACCCGCGTCCGTGGAGCCCCAACCTGTTCCTGTCCGAGATGTCCGAGTCGGCGAACCGCCGGTACCTCGTCGCGAGGATCGACAAGGAGGTGGTGGGGTACGGCGGGCTGATCTGCTACGGCGAGGAGGCTCACATCACGAACGTCGCGGTCGATCCCGAGTACCAGCGGCGGAAGATCGCGACGCGGCTGCTCTACGACCTGATCCGCGCGGCCGCCGAGATGGGGGCCGACGCCGTCTCCCTCGAGGTACGGGTCACGAACTGGGGCGCGCAGCGCCTCTACGGGGCGTTCGGGTTCCGTCCGGTGGGGATCCGCAAGAACTACTACCAGGAGATCGGTGAAGACGCGCTGATCATGTGGGTCGACGGCATCGGCTCGGCCGAGCATCGCGGGCGGCTCCGGGAGCTCGCCGGCGACCTCCCCGACGGCGTGCGTCCCGACATGCCGTGATCGATCGCCCGTGAAGGTCCTCGGGATCGAGACGTCCTGCGACGAGACCGGCGTCGCGGTGGTCGAGGACGGCGTGGTCCTGTCGAACCTGCTCGCGAGCCAGGTCGACGTGCACGAACGGTTCGGGGGCGTGGTGCCCGAGCTGGCGAGCCGCGCGCACGTCGAGGCGCTCACGCCGCTGCTGGACGAGGCACTCGAGGCGGCGGGATGCGGATTCGCCGATCTCGACGGCGTCGCGGTGACGGTCGGCCCGGGGCTCGTGGGGGCGTTGCTCGTGGGGATCGCCGCCGCCAAGTCGATCTCGGTCGCGGCGGGGGCGTCGCTGATCGGCGTCAACCATCTCGAGGGGCACGTCCTCGCGAACACGTTCGAGCACGGCCCCGACCTCGCGCCGGCCGTGTGCCTCGTGGTCTCCGGTGGGCACACGATGCTCGTCCACATGCCGGAGATGCACCGCTACGAGCTGCTCGGGCAGACCGTCGACGACGCGGCCGGCGAGGCGTTCGACAAGATCGCGCGCTTCCTCGGCCTGGGCTTCCCGGGCGGACCCGCGCTCGACCGGCTCTCGCGGAGCGGCGATCCGAACGCGATCCGCTTCCCGCGCGCGATGGCCGACTCGGGCGACTACGACTTCTCGCTGTCCGGGCTGAAGACCGCGGTGCTGCGGCACGTGAGGGCCGAACAGGCCGCCGGGCGTCACATCGATCCGGCCGACCTCGCGGCGTCGTTCCAGGAGGCGATCGTCGACGTGCAGGTCTCCAAGACGATCGACGCGGCCAGGGATCGCGGCGTGCAGACGGTGCTCCTCGGTGGCGGCGTCGTCGCGAACACGCGCCTGCGCGTACGGATGGAGGCGGCCGGGGCTGAGGCCGGACTGCGCGTATGGTTCCCGGAGATGAACCTGTGCACGGACAACGGCGCGATGATCGCCGTCGCCGGCGCCTCACGGCTGGCGCGCGGTGAGGGGAGCGCTCTCGACCTCGGCGCCGACCCGTCACTGGAGCTCGCGTGACGACGATCCTGATCACGGGGGGAGCGGGGTTCATCGGCTCGCACCTCTGCGACCGTCTGCTCGCCGAGGGGCATCGCGTGGTCGCCGTGGACGATCTGGCCACGGGTCGAATAGCCAACCTGAGCGAGGCGAGGAGCTACGGCGGCGAGTTCACCTTCTTCAGCATGGATATCCGGGCTGAAGGTCTCCTCTCGCTCTTCGAACGCCACCGGCCCGAGGTAGTCATGCACCTAGCCGCACAAGCGTCCGTGGCCACCTCCGTAGAGGATCCGACGCTGGACGCCAGTGTGAACCTCATGGGGCTCCTCAACGTGATGGAATGCAGCTCCCGGACCGGCGTCCGAAAGGTCGTCTACGCCGCGTCGGGGGGGACGCTGTACGGAGAGCCGCGCAAGCTCCCCATCAAGGAGACGGCTTCGGGGCGACCGGTCTCACCGTACGGCATCAGCAAGAAGGCGGGGATCGAGTACCTGTCGTTCTACGAGCGGTACCGGGGGATCGCCTACACAGCGCTCGCGCTCGCCAACGTCTACGGACCTCGGCAGGATCCTCACGGCGAAGCGGGGGTGGTATCGATCTTCGCATCTAAGATGCTGACGGGTGAGGCGCCGACGATCTTCGGCGACGGGAACCAGACCCGGGACTACGTCTTCGTTGACGACACCGTCCATGCGTTCGCGCTGGCGGCGGAGCTGGGCGACGGGCTGCTCGTGAACGTCGGGACCGCCCTCGAGACATCGGTGAACGGGGTTTTCCGGCACCTCGCAGACATCACCGGCTTCACGGGAGAGCCCGGCCACGGGCCGGCCCGAGCCGGCGACCTGCGGCGGAGCGCTCTCGATCCTTCCCTCGCCAAGGACGCACTCGGTTGGCGGCCGTGGACGCATCTGGAGGACGGGCTCGCCGAGACCGTTGCGTTCCTGAGGAGCGGACCCGGGCAAGGCTAGGAGGGAACGTCCTCCTGGACGAGCGCGGGGCGGAGTCGATCGACGAACTCCTCGAGCCGAGATCCGTTCACGGTCGCGAGCACCTCTAAGTCGTTGATCCGGAGCGCGATGATCCCGTCGTCGCTCACGCCTCGCATGCGGCGCACGTGCTTGATGAAGTCATTCATTGCGTCGCGCTCCTTCGGCGGCAGGGCATCGATCCTGTTTCGGTCGACGGTCAGCTCGGCGCCGCCCTTCGCCCTCCACATGATCTGCGAGAGCAGACGCTCCGGGTTCATCCCGTAGAGGCGAGCCAGCCCGCAGAATCGCTCGAGGCTGATGTTGCGCTCCGCACGTTCGTAGCCGGCGACGGCGGTGGGCCTAAAGACACCGTTCGATGCAACACCTACGTCTCTCAGTGTCATCTTCCGGGCCAGCCGGGCCCTTCGGAGTGTCTGCCCGACCTCATTTTGGATGCTCCGACGCGAAACGATCACCTTGCCCGGCTCGAAGATCGGCACCACGGTCAGATGCGAAACGAGACGAATCCTCCCCGATTGCGGATGGTATCTGAATACCCCAAGCGTCGTAGCCCATTGAGATCACGAAAGGTCGAGGCTCGCGAAGGGCCACGCTCACATACCCACTAGCAGCACCCGGGGGGGCCCTCTTTTGACAGGAACACGCTACGTGTTCCAAACTGCGTAGCTCAACCGGATGAGAAGCGCGATGGGAGGGGGTAGGCAAGTTGTGTCGGAGGGATCCCTCGCAGGTGGATCATATGCTCGCAGCGTGTTGCACCGGCGAGGTGCCCGCCTCGGCGTTAGGTCGTGGTCCGTGAAGAGCAGGCCGCACGGGCCGAGCGGACGGCGCTCTCGATTTTTTTCGTCGATGAGCAACGCTGACCCATCGGCGACGTTTAGATTCTGGGAGGCCTCGATGACCCAGATAGGGCCCAGAGTGCCCGTGATCGAGCGAAGCGCGTGGCCCTGATTGCGCCGGACGGAAACAGCAACCTGATGAATGCCGTGACTGGCGAGCTTCGGGCGAAAGGAGGGCATCCATCCGAGTCCTGATCGTCGACGATCGGCGACTGTTCGCGGAGGCGATCGAGTTCGCCGTCGCGGACCTCGGCATGAACGCTGTGGGTGTCGAGACCAGCGGGCGAGGTGCCCTCGAAGCGGTCGAGCGCCTCAGACCTGACCTGGTGCTTCTCGGCCTCCGTCTGCACGATCGGAACGGGCTCGACGTCGGTCGAGAGATCCTGATCGCCTCTCCCGGGACCAGGGTCGTCGCGCTGACGGAGCCGGAGGATCCTGCGACGGCGGAGGAAGCGATCCGCTCTGGCTTCACCACCTTCATCACGAAGGGCGTCGACGTGAAGCGATTCGCGAACGCGATCCGGAGCCTCTCATCGGAGCGCATCGTCATGGGCCCGAGGTTCGGTCGACGCATCCCCGATCGGGCGGTCGGCCCTGATCGCCTCGGACGACTCCTAACGAGGAGGGAACTGGAGGTCCTGCAATTGCTCTCCGCGGGCATCCCGAGCCGATCGATCCCTGGCAGATTGGGGGTTTCGCCGAACACCGTGCGTACCCACGTACAGGGGATCCTCACCAAGCTCCAGGTCCATTCGCGCCTCGAAGCGGTGGCATACGCCACGTCGAACGGCATCGTGTCGGAGGCGTCGTGAGCATCCAAGTCGGCGACGGCCGGGCCCTCGAAGGGGAGGCCCAACAGGGTCTCGAGGCGACTCGAATGCTGATCGTTGCCGAGCATCGGTTGTTCGTCGAGGCGGTCGGGGCGGCGCTGAACGCCCGCGGGTACGAGATCGTCGCATCCGGAGGAAGCGCGGCTGAAGGGGTCACACTCGCGCGTCGAACCAGGCCGGACCTCGTCCTCCTGGAGATGGATCCCGATCGGACCGCGATCGAAGCGGGGAAGGCGATCCTCATGGAATGCCCGGAGGCGAAGATCGTGGTCCTTTCTTCTGTCGCGGATGTCCGGACGACCAAGGACACCGTCGAGGCTGGATTCCACGGCTATGTCACGCAGGAGTCGGGTATCGCGTCCCTCACGGATGCGATGCGCGCGATCTCCACCGGGAACACGGTCCTTCCGAACGCTGCAGGTTGGGAGGGTGACTTCGGGACCGACAGTGCCGAGGAGTCCCGTCGCTCGGCGACCCTCTCTCGGCGGGAACGCGAGATCCTACAACTTCTCGGCCAAGGGCTCTCCACCGGAGGGATCGCCCGCAGGCTCCATATCTCCCCGCAAACCGTTCGCAGCCACGTCCAGTCGATCTTCTTCAAGCTCCGGGTCCATTCGAGGCTGGAAGCGGTCGCAATCGCGCGGCGTGTGGGTTTGGCAGCGACCGCATCCTCCGTCGGGGCCTAGCGCCGGCAGGGTCCGGCCGGGTCGCGCCGGGCGGCGTATCCGTCGGAAGTCCTAGACGCGCATCGGGATCCCTACACCGATGGTTGGGTCAAGAATCACCCATTTGCACGAGGACGCTGTACCTCCCCGTGGGGACAATTGGCAGCCTACGCCGCAGAGCCTACTTCAAGGACGGTTGCCCGTATGGCTAATGAGATGTTCGGATCGGACGCCCCACATCTATCGGACTCCATGCCGGCCGGGCTCGTGGAGCCGTCGCCCTATGCCGCGGGACCAGGTGTCAGCGACTCGATCATCGAGCTCGGGGACGACGGGAGCGCGGCCCTCCATGTCGTAAGCCGGACCAACGCCTCCCTCGGGGCGAAGGGCGCACCCGCATCCGAGGGATTGCTGCTCGCCCGGTGGTGGCAGCTCGCGCTCAAGCGATCGATGGACATCCTTGGCAGCCTCGTCCTGCTGCTGATCCTCCTTCCCCTCGCGCTGCTCACCATCGCCGCGATCCGGCTGACCTCAAGGGGCCCAGCGATCTTCGTGCAGGAGCGGGTCGGCAGGGAGGGTGAGCCGTTCAGGATGCTGAAGTTCAGGTCCATGAAGGTCGGGGCTCACGAGGAGCGGGGTGATGTCCTGCATCTGAACCAGGCAAAGGGACCGGTCTTCAAGATCGACCGGGATCCGAGGATCACCCGCATTGGTCGGCTGTTGCGGAAACTCTCGATCGACGAGCTGCCTCAGCTCATCAACGTTCTCGTCGGCGACATGAGCCTCGTTGGCCCGCGTCCACCGCTCCCGGACGAGTACCAGACGTACGGCCCACGGGAGCGGCGGCGTCTGGACGTCGCACCCGGGATCACATGCATCTGGCAGATCAGCGGCCGCTCCGATGTCGACTTCGACACCTGGGTGGAGATGGATCTCGAGTACATCCGTACGTGGACCATCCGGCAGGATCTGAGGATCCTGATCCGAACGGTGCCGGCGGTCGTGTCCGGCCGTGGAGCGTACTGACGACCGGCGAGGCCTTCATTAGGGGCCAAACGATGCCCAGGGGGGATCTGATGAACGAACAAAGGACCAGCGCCCCGAGGGCCATCACGGCGGTCGCAAACGCCGACGATCGATCCCGACCCGACCATCGCACCGCCCCAAGCGCCCTACGTCCGCTGCGGACGGATTCATCCTTTTGGGGGAGGTCGGTCTGGGCCTCGAGCAGCCACAATATGGCTCCGGCGGGTGCCGCAAGCCCACAGGGGGTAACCCAACTGGGGGACAGCACTCCGCCCGAAGCGCGTAGGAGTCCAGAGGAGCGCGTAGCGGTCCCTGCCTCCAGACTTCCCTGCCCGCGGCACTCCGTCGCGGTCGGGTACGTAGCGGGTTCGACCCACGGCGGAGACGGAGATCGATAATGAGGGCTCAGCGGCAGGGCAAGGCAC
>DATFEU010000140.1:0-2547 GCA_035250725.1 Actinomycetota bacterium | reverse complement strand
ACGGCGTGATGCCGACGGCGACGCCCATCGGCTCCTTCCACACCATGAACATCGCCTCGGCCGACAGGTGCTGCGCGTCGCCGTCGATCTTCGTCGCCCACCCGCCGAAGTACTCGAACATGAACGCGACCTCGCCGATGTCCTCGCGCGCGTCGCCGATCGGCTTGCCCGAGTCGAGAGCCTCCATCCGCGCCAGGCGATCGTGATCGCGCCGGACGATCTCGGCGGCGCGAAGGAGGATCCGGCCACGCTCCCGCGGTGTCGTTCCCGGCCACCACGCACCCTCGTCGAACGTTCTGCGCGCCGCCGCCACGGCGAGCTCCGCGTCCGCGGCCTTGGAGCCCGGGGCGGTCGCGATCACCTCGCCCGTGGCCGGGTTGAACACGTCGAATCGCTCGCCGTCCTGTGCGTCGAGCCACTTGCCGTCGATGAAGTTCTGCAGCGTCTCGGCCATGGATCCTCCAGCCTCGGAAGGCCTGCCAGCCTACCGCGCTGCGCGGGCGCGCCGGTCCGGTCCGTGGGCGGCGATCAGGTCGGGCCGAGCCACTCCCCGTCGGTCCACGCGGGCTCACCCTCGAGGAGCGCCACGAACTTCCCGAAGTTCTCGTCGGTCTTCGGGTCGTGGACCATCGCGACGTACGCCTCCTTGTCCTCGTACATCACCGCGACGACGATGTCGTCCCCCTCGTCGGCCTTGAGCAGGTAGGCACCGCGGTATCCCTTCGCCGCGTCGCCGGTCGGCGGCTCGCTCAAGAGCGCCGCCAGCTCGTCCCTCTTGCCCGCCTTCGGCGTCATCCGTCCCAGCGTCCCGTACACGGCTTCTCCTCCCTGATCGGGGCGTGAGCATAGCCGTCGCCTCCGCCGGAACGCTCGTACGATGGAGGCGTGGTCGTCTTCCTCTTGATCCTGCTGCTGGTCGCGGCGGCCACCGGTGTGCTCGGGGCCGTCCTCGAGGTCACGCTCGTCATCGTCCTCTCGCTGGTGCTGGCCGTGATCCTGCTGGTCTGGATCGGCTCCTGGTACGCGAAGCGACGGTTCCGCGAGTTCCAGCGACAGTTCGACGCCCGAACCGAGCGCGACCGGCGTCGCCGGACCGCCTACGACGTCGAACCCGAGCGGCGCGAAGGTTCGCCGGGGCAGCTCGGCGACGGTCGATAGCCCGACGCCGCCCACCGCGAGCCTTCATCGCATGGTCCGCACGCCGCCCGCTCGTGAAGTCCTCCGTTCGATCCGGGAGCTCGCCGACCCCACGCGGCTCGAGGGCATGGCGCGGTACGGGATCGACACCCGTTCGGCGGTCGGCGTCACGGTGACGGAGCTGCGGGCGCTCGCCCGTGGGCTCGGGCGGGATCACGCGCTCGCGGGCGAGCTGTGGGCCTCGGGGATCCACGAGGCGCGGATCCTCGCGTCGATCGTCGATGACCCCGACGCCGTCACCGAGCGCCAGATGGAGTCGTGGGTCCGCGAGTTCGATTCCTGGGATCTCTGCGACCAGGTCTGCCTGAACCTGTTCGACCGCACGCCGTTCACGTTCGACAAGGCGATCGAGTGGAGCGCCCGCGAACCTGAGTTCGAGAAGCGCGCGGGTTTCGCCCTGATGGCGATGGCGGCCGTTCACCGCCGGGACCGGCCGGACCACGACTTCCACGTCTTCCTCCCGAGGATCCGCGCGGAGGCGACCGACGAGCGCAACTACGTCAGGAAGGCCGTGTCCTGGGCGCTGCGTCAGATCGGCAAGCGCAGCGCGGGGCTGCACGCTCGAGCGATCCGCACCGCCCGCCAGATCGAGTCGATCGACGCGCGCTCGGCCCGATGGATCGCCCGGGACGTCCTGCGCGAGCTCGAGAGCCCCGCCGTCCGGGAGCGACTCGCGCGCCGCTAGAGCTCGAGCAACGCGGGCGCGAGCTCGCGGAGCTCCTTCAGGCACGGGTCGAGTTCGTCCTCGCCCACCACCTGCACCGCGACGTGATCGGCACCCGCGTCCAGGTGCTCGCGGACCCGAACGGCGATGCGATCGACATCGCCCCACGCGATCACGGCGTCGATGATCGCGTCGGACCCCTGTCCGGCGACGTCGGCGTCGGTCCAGCCCATCCGCTTGAGGTTGCGGGCGTAGTTCTCGGTCTGCAGGTAGTGGACGCCGAACCTGCGAGCGATCGATCTCGCGGCCGACGGATCGCTCTCGAGCACGACGGTCTGCTCGACCGCGAGGACCGGCCCCGGGCCCACGCGTTGACGCGCGAACGCGGTGTGCTCGACCGGCACGAAGTACGGGTGCGCCCCGAGGGCCCGCTCGGCCGCGAGCCCCAGCATCTTCGGTCCGAGCGCGGCGAGCATGAGCCGGGGCGGCGACTCGGGTTCGGGCGCCGTCGAGGGCGCGCGGTCCATCGCGTCGAGGTAGTCCCGCATCATCGAGAACGGGCGCTCGTACGTTCCGCCCCGCCGGGCGACCGACGGCGAGTGGCTGACGCCGATCCCGAGCACGAACCGTCCCGGATACGCGTCGGAGAGCATGCGCCAGCCGTTCGCCATCGCGACGGGATCCCG
>DATFEU010000201.1:0-9986 GCA_035250725.1 Actinomycetota bacterium | reverse complement strand
GCACCTCGGAGATCACCGTCCCGAGCAGGAGCGGCAAGATCGCGAGGAACGCGAGGATCACGACGAGCAGCCCCAGCTTGGCGGCCGGCGCTTCCTGCACCGTCGAACGAACGCGCTCGCGGGTCTGCTCTACGCTCCGGTGCCACAGCACGTTGGCCCCTGCGGCAACAGCGAAGATCAGGGCGGCGCCGAGCCAGGTCAGTCCCCTGGTGACCGGGCTGTACAGCCAGTCGGCCTCGAATCCCAGCTCGACGAAGACGATGGGGATGATCCGCTGAAGGATGGCCATCGCGATCACGGCGATCGTGCCGACCGTGAGCGGCGCCCGCGCAGCCGCCGGAGCGGTGCGCATCAGGCCCCCGACCGCGCCGCCGACGACCGAGAGGCCGATGAGGAACGGGAACCCCGCAGGCACGCCCTGATCGAACGTGAGGAACGCGATCAGGGTCTCCGAGACCTGGATGAAGACCTCGCGGATCCGGTCGACGCCGAACCACTCGGCCAACCACACCGCCGCCGCGAAGGCGGCGCCGGTCACGAGGCCAGTCAACGCCCCCCCCGCGACCCCCGCACCGAACGCGACCGGCCGCCGTTCACCCGCGACGACCTGCGGACGCGTGGCGGCGTATGCGGCTACCAGGGCCGGCGCGACGAGGAGCAATCGTCCGAGGGTGACCTGCTCCCCGACCAGCTCGAGCTCCGCGAACTCGGTGTAGAGGCCGACCAGGGCGACGTAGATCGCCGCGATCGCGCCGAGGAGGCCGCCGCGCACGACCGATCGCCTCGGTACGCCCATCAGACCTTCTCCGCGTCCCCCGAGCCGAGCAGTCCGCTCGGTCGGAAGATCAGGACCAGGACCAGCACGAAGAACGTGAACGCATCCTTCAGCTGGAACGGCGACGGGATCTCGTACCCGGTGAGGATCAGCGCCGGACCCAGGGATTGCAGCAGCCCCAGGAGGATGCCGCCGAGGGCGGCCCCGTAGATGCTCCCGATCCCCCCGAGCACGGCGGCCGTGAACGCCGCGATCCCGGGGCGGAAGCCCATGCTGAAGTTCACCGACTCGAACGTGAGGGAGAACAGGACGGCCGCGACCCCCGCCAGCAGCCCGCCGATCGCGAACGTGGTCACGATCACGCGGTCGACGTGGATGCCCATGAGGCTGGCGATCTCGCTGTCGGCCGCGACGGCGCGCATCGACTTGCCCGTGCGCGTCCTCGAGATGAACAGCGACAGCAACGTCATCGCGATGATCACCGTGACGAGCACCAGCACCTGGATCCGGTCGATCGGGAGCCCGAAGATCGTCCACGTCCCCTCGAGCGCGGAGGGCACACCGAACCCCCTGGTCTGCGGACCGAAGAAGAATCGCGCGGTTTCCCGCAGGAAGAACGACGCCCCGATCGCCGTGATGAGCGGCACGAGACGCGGCGCGTTGCGGAGCCGCCGGTAGGCCACACGCTCGAGCAACACCGCCACACCCATCGAGGTCAGCATCGCCACGGTGAGCAGGATCGCGAGCCCCACGACCGGGTTGCGATCGAGGAAGCCGCTCGCTTCGTAGGCGTCCGCGAAGAAGAACGCGGCGAAGGCGCCGAACATGAACACCTCGCCGTGCGCGAAGTTGATCATCCGCAGGATGCCGTAGACGAGCGTGTAGCCGAGCGCGATCAGCGCGTAGATCGACCCCTGCGCGAGCCCGAGGATGATGAAGTTCCGCCAGGCGGTGCCCGAATAGGCCTGGTCTTCGGGCAGCGTCAGGGTGCGGTACGCACCGACGAGGACGACCGCCAGGATCAGGATCGACAGGACGACGAGGATGATCTTGCGCCAGGGCAGCCGTTCCAGGCGCCCGAGCTGCGCACCACGCGTCGGCTCCTTGGTCGCCGTTCCCATCGCGTGCGCGAGCCTAGTCCATCCCTAGACGCGGCGCTGCGGGTGGGCCGGTGGCCCACCCGCAGCGTGCGGTGCAGCGTCGGTCAGATGACCTCGTCGAGCGACTTCGTGTCGCTGTAGACGGCGTCAGCCGGCTCCTCGCCACCCTCGACCGGCCAGTTGGGGTACTGGAACAGGCCGATCGTGACGTCCGTGGCGCAGTCGCCGAGCGGCGTGCACGTGATGACGCCCGTCATCCCCTCGTACCCGCTGGTCGCGAGGACGGCGTCCTTCAGGGCGGTCCGGGAGATCGTCAGGTTCCCGCTCCCGTCGTCCACCGCGACGGCCTCGATCGCGTCGAACAGCACGTTCGAGGCGTCGAAGGCGTGCGCGTTGAACACCGCGGTCGGCTCCGTCCCGAACGTCTCCTCGTACGCCGGCAGGTACTCGTTGGCGTAGAACTCGCCGTCCTGGAAGACCGTCACGTCCGGCGACGACGCGTAGTAGTCGCCGGTTGCGTCGCCGGCCGTCTCCAGGAACGCCGACTCGAGGCAGCCGTCCGAGCCGAGGATCACCGTGCCCTGCGGCAGGATGTCCTGACCCTGGACGTACGTCAGCGCGCAGACCGGGTTGAAGTTCGGTCCGTAGACGACGTCCGGCTCACCCTCGGCGATGCTCGTGAGCACCGGGCCGAGGTCCGTGTCGGCGCTGTTCACCTGCTCGATCGTGGTGATGGTGCCGCCGAGCGCCTCGAAGTTGTCGCGGAACGCCGCGGCCAGACCATCCGCATACGGGCTCTCGTCGTTGATCGTCGCCGCCGTGGTGGCCCCGAGCTCGTTGAACGCGTACTCGGCCACGATCGCGCCCTGGATCTTGTCGTTGTGCGCGGTCCGCGCGTAGAAGGGCACGTGCGCCTCCTCCGACGTGAGTCCGGGGTTCGTGTTCGACGGCGAGAACAGCAGGATGCCCTTGTCGCCGAGGATCGTGTCGGCGACGCCGAGCGCGGAGCTCGAGCACGACGTCCCGATCACGGCGACGATGTCCGGATTGGCCGCGAGCGCGGTGCCGCCCGCCTGGCCACCTTCGGCCGAGCATCCGTCGTCCTCCTCGAGCAGTTCGACATCGTGCCCGAGCAGCTGCCCGTTCGTGGCGTCGAACGCCCCGTCCAGGTAGTCGATCGCGAGCTTGATCCCGTTGTTGCTGTCGGTGCCCAGGAACGCGGTCTCACCCGAGATCGACAACAGCGACGCCAGCTGGATCGGCGCCCCGGCGGCGACCTCGACGCAGCCGAACTCGTCGGCCTCACAGTCGACGGCCGCTCCCGTGGCCGCGGTGTCACCACCCGTCGCCGCCGTCTCGCCGCCCCCGTCGTCGTCGCCACACGCGGCGGCGACGAGCGTGAGCGCCGCGATCAACGCCAGAATGGCGAGGTATCTGCGGTCCCTCATCTAGCCCCCTCTCGTTCGTTGCCTACGGTTGCATCAGATCCGGCCCGTGCCGGAACACGTCTCCGTGTCCCCCTTTCTCCCCTGGTGCAGGGGTGCTACCTACCACATCCGGGCCCCGCGCGGCTACCCGAACGCGTCGCGAGAGACCCCTCAGGCAAGATGTACGGTGCCGCGAGCCCGAGGGGACTGCCTCGGCGACCGGACGGCGACCTCAGGTCCTCGAGGATGCGGGCACGCCGCCCGGCTGCGGGACCTGCACGACGGGCCCGCCGCCGGAACGGACCACTCGGGCCGCGTCCTGACCGAGCAGCATGCGGAGCTCCGAGAGCATCCCGGCCCCCGGTTCGACCCGGAAGGTGCCGACCTCGAGCGGCCGCACCCCCTGCGACGCGAGGAAGCGGACCTGGACGGGCGTTCGGCCGGGATGGGCGGCGAGCAACTCCTTGAGCTTGGCGATCGCCGCCTTCGTGGCGCTCGCCGCGGCCACGTCGATCTGCAGCACGCCGTCGGGCTCCGTATGGCGCCCCGGGCTCCCGAGGTCCGGCTCCGAGATCTCGACGGCGCGGAGCTGGAGCTCCTCGCCGCGCCCGCGTCGATCCGCCCGGCCCTTCACGAGCAGGATCGCGTCGGGCTCGAGCAGGTGCTGGACGCTCTCGTACTGCCCCGGGAAGACGACCACCGCGACCCCTCCGGCGAGGTCCTCGAGCCGGAGCTGCGCGTAGGGCTCGCCCTTCTTCGAGTACCGCCGCGCGATCGACGCGACGATGCCGGCGACCGTGACGAGATCACCGTCGCCGAGCGTCTCGGTCTCCGACAGCTCCATGTCCGCGAGGGCCGCCAGGCGATCGCGGACCTCGAGGAGCGGGTGGTCGGTGACGAACTGCCCGAGCATCTCCTTCTCGAGGCGCAGCAGCGTCCGCTTCTCGAACTCGTCGGAGGTGATCACGGCCTCGTCGACCTCGTGCGCGGCCTGCTCGCCGCCGCCGAACAGGGAGAACTGCCCCGCCGCCTCGGCCTTGCGTTCGGCCGCGATCGGGCCGGAGATCTTCTCCTGGTTCTCGACGAGCCCCCGCCTGCGATACCCGAGGGAATCGAACGCGCCGGCGTAGATCAGGCTCTCGAGCACCTTCTTCGTCAGGACCGACGGCTCGACCTTCCGGCAGAAGTCCGCGTAGCCGGTGAAGCCCCCCTTGGCGCGCCGTGCCGAGATCACCTGCTGCACCGCTCCGGCCCCAACGTTGCGGACCGCCGACAGGCCGTAGCGGATCTTCGGCTCACCGCTCGATACGGGCGCGAAGTCCTGTTCGGACTCGTTCACGTCCGGCGGCAGCACCTCGAGCCCCATCAACCGGCAGGCGTTGAGGTAGAACGGCTTGCGGTCCTTGTCGTCGCGCACGCTCGTGAGGACCGCGGACATGTACTCCACCGGATGGTGCGCCTTCAGGTACGCCGTCTGGTATGCGACGTAGCCGTACGCGCACGCGTGTGACGCGTTGAACCCGTAGTCGGCGAAGGGCTCCATCAGCTCGAACAGGTCCTCGCCGAGCCGGGACGGATAGCCGTTGGCGACGCAGCCCTCGATGAACTTCTCGCGGTGCACCATGAGCTTCGCGCGGATCTTCTTGCCCATCGCGTGCCGCAACGTGTCGGCCTCCGCCATCGAGTAGCCGGACATCCGCACGGCGATCTGCATCACCTGCTCCTGGTAGACCATGATCCCGTAGGTCCCGGACAGGAGGTCCTCGAGGTCCTCGTGCGGGTAGGTCACCTGCCGGCGCCCGTGCTTGCGTTCGGCATACTCGATGTGCATGCCGGCGTTCAGCGGACCCGGCCGGTACAGGGCGACGAGCGCCATGAGATCCTCGAACCGGTCGGGAGCCAGGTGCTTGATCAGCGACCGCATCCCGCCGCCCTCCAGCTGGAACACGCCCGTCGTGTCGGCGCGCCGAAGCATCTCGTACACGGGTCCGTCGTCGAGCGGCACGTGGTCGATGTCGAGCTCGACGCCGCGACGGCGAAGATGGGACAGGGTGTCCTCGATCACCGAGAGCGTGCGGAGCCCGAGGAAGTCCATCTTGAGCAGGCCGAGGTCCTCGACCGCCTTCATGTCGAACTGGGTCACGATCCGGCGCGAGTCGTCGCGGGAGTCCTTGGAGAGCTTGAGCGGCAGGTAGTTCACGAGCGGCGCGTCGCCGATCACCACGCCGGCGGCGTGCACGGAGTCCTCGCGGCGGAGCCCCTCGAGCGCGCGGGCCGTTTCCACGATCTCCTTCGCCTCGGGTTCGCGCTCGTACGCGTCGCGCAGCTCGTGGGAGAGCTGCAGCGCCCGCTCGATCGGCTCGTCCCTGCCCATGATGGCGGGCGGGTACATCTTGCACAGCCGGTCGCCGACGCTCGCCGGGAACCCGAGGACGCGAGCCGCATCCCGGATCCCTTGCTTCCCCTTGATCGTCTGGAACGTGATGATCTGCGCCACGTGGTCAGAGCCGTACTTGTCCGCCACGTAGCGGATGACCTCGTCCCTGCGACGCTCGTCGAAGTCCATGTCGATGTCCGGCATCTGGATCCGGCCGGGGTTCAGGAAGCGCTCGAAGATCAGGCCGTACCGCAGCGGGTCGAGGTCGGTGATCCGCAGCGAGTACGAGACGACCGAGCCCGCGGCCGAACCTCGGCCCGGGCCGACCCGGATCCCGCTGTCCCGCGCGAACCGGATCAGGTCCCACACGATCAGGAAGTAGCCCGAGAAGCCCATCGAGGCGATCACGTCGAGCTCGTGATCGATGCGAGAGCGGATCTCGGGCGTGACCTCCTGGTACCGCGTCTCCGCGCCGGCGAACACGAGCTCGCGGAGGTACGAGTCTCGGTCCTTGCCCTCGGGAGGCTGGAAGCGCGGGACGTGGAACCGCTCGCGCTCGGGTGCGGCGTTGCCGTAGACGAGCTCGAGCTCGCACATCTCGGCGATCTCGAGCGTCGCGTCGCAGGCCTCGGGCACCTCGTCGAACAGCTCCCGCATCTGCTCGGGCGACTTCAGGTAGAACTCCTCCGAGTCGAAGCGCAGCCGGTTCATGTCCGACTGGACCTTCTGCTGCTGGATGCACAGCAGGACGTCGTGCGGCTTCGCGTCCTCCTGGTCCGTGTAGTGGAGGTCGTTGGTGGCCACGAGTCGCAGGCCGGTCCGGCGGGAGAGGTCGATGAGCTCGGGAAGGATCGTCACCTGGTCGGGGACGCCGTGGTCCTGCAGCTCCACGAAGAAGGCGTCCCGTCCGAAGATGTCGGCGTACGCGGCCGCCACCTGGTCGGCCTTGTCGCGCTGGCCCGCGAGCAGCAGCTGCGCGACCTCGGACGCGAGGCATCCCGACAGGCCGATCAGGCCCTCGGAGCGCTCGGCGAGCAGCTCCTTGTCGATCCTCGGCCGGTGGTAGAAACCCTCGAGGTGTGCGTCCGTGACCAGGTTCAGCAGGTTGCGGTAGCCGACGGCGTTCCGCGCGAGGATCGTGAGATGGCGGTACTTCTCCTCGCTCTCGCCCGGTGAGCGCTCGAAGCGCGAGGCGGGCGCCACGTAGGCCTCCACCCCGATGATCGGCTTCACGCCTAGGGCGAGCCCCGCCTCGTAGAACCGGAGCGCGCCGAACATCGCGCCGTGGTCGGTGATCGCCAGCGCCGGCATCCCTGCCGCCTTCGCCCGCTCGAACAGGGTGTCGATCCGCGCGGCGCCGTCAAGGAGCGAGAACTCCGTATGGGCGTGGAGGTGAACGAAGCTCTTCACGCCGTGCCGTTCGCCTCCTCGGACGTCCCTGTGGGAAACGTGTGGATTACTTACACGCTTGTGATTCCCGGGCCTCGAAGGATAGACTCGCTCGTCCGAGGAAGCAACCGGCGAGGTCAGCGGAACGAGGAACGGGGTTCGGGTGCGCCTCTCCTACTCGAGCATCAACACCTACGAGACCTGTCCTGCGAAGTTCAAGTTCCAGTACGAGGATCGGGTGCCCCAGGCCCGGTCGCCGGCGCTGGCGTTCGGGGATTCCCTGCATCGCGCCCTGTACCTGTTCCACAACCGGCCAGTGCCGGTCCCGCCCTCGCTCGAGGACCTCCACGACATGCTCGAGGCCTCGTGGGTCTCCGAGGGCTTCGGCGACGATTCCGAGGAGCGGACGTACCTCGACCACGGCCGCCAGGTGCTCGCGCAGTACCACGGGGAGAACGCGGATCGATACCGGATCCCGGCCGCGCTCGAGTTCCGCTTCCAGATCGAGGTCGAAGGCGTCACCATCTCCGGCGTCCTCGACCGCCTCGACCGGATCCCCGGAGGCGGTTACGAGATCGTCGATTACAAGACGAACCGCCGGCTGCCGCCGAAGTCGAGGATCGACCAGGACCTCCAGCTCTCGATCTACCACCTCGCGGCAAAGGAGGTCTGGGGGATCACCCCGGAGCGCCTCACCCTCTACTACCTCCTGCCCGGGCAACGGATGACGACGGTGCGGACCGAAGACGACGTCGATCGACTCCGCCGGCGGATCGCGGTCGTCGCAGAGCGCATCGAGGCCGGGATGTTCGAGCCGCGGCAGAACCCACTCTGCGACTGGTGCGAGTACCAACCGATGTGCCCGCTCTTCCGGCACCGGTACGAACAGGAGCAGGGCGACCCGGCCCCGCGGATGACCGAGATCGTCGACGAGTGGATCACGCTGAAGCGCAGCGGACGCCAGACGTACCGGAGGATCGACGAGCTCGCGGCGCTCATCAACGCGTTCTGCGACGAGCACGGCTATCGCCGCCTGTTCGGGACCGACGGCGCGGCCGTGGACCGGCGGCCCCAGCACGTGACGGCTCCGGTGGACGCGAGGGTCCGCGAGGTGCTGGAACCGCTGGGCCTGTGGGAACGGGTGCTCTCCGTCGACCCCGCCAAGCTGAACGCACTCATCGAGTCACGCTCGCTCGCCCCGGACGTCGAGGATCGCCTGCTCGCCTCGCGCGAGGAGGTCCGTACCCAGCACGCGCTGTTCCTGAAAGAGGCCGAGAGGGCGAGGAGATAGCGACGGGTCAGGCCTCCCCCCTGACCCGTCGCAGGGCCTCCTCGAGGTCGGCCGGGAGCGGGTCCTCGAGCTCCAGGTGTTCCCCGGTCACCGGGTGGTCGAACGCGATCCGCCACGCGTGGAGGAACGGATGGTCGAGCCCGAGACGTTGGGCATCGTCACCTCCCCCGCCGTACCGCGCGTCCCCCAGGATCGGATGCCCGACGGCCGCGAGGTGCACGCGGATCTGGTGGGTGCGGCCGGTCCGCGGCGTGGCCTCGAGGAGCGTGCCGCGCCCGCACCGCTCGCGCACCTCGAATCCGGTCGCGGCCTCGCGGCCACCGGTGGCGTCCACCCGGATCCGGGCGCCCGCCCGGGCGAGCGGGGCGTCCACCTCGAAGCGGTCGTGGGGCACGGCGCCCCGGACGAGCGCGAGGTAGCGGCGGTCCGCGTCGTGGCGCTCGAACACCTGCGCGAGCGCCTCGTGGGTCGGGTCGTCGAGCGCGATCACCAGCAGCCCCGAGGTCCCCGAATCCAGCCGATGGACGATCCCGGGCCGGAGGGGGCCGCCGCGCGGCGCGAGCGGCAGCCCCATGCCGAGGAGGTGGTTCACGACCGTGCCGCTCCGACGGTTCGCGGACGGATGGGTCGGCAGGCCCGCGGGCTTGCGCACGACCGCCAGGTGCCCGTCCGACCAGGCGAGCTCGAGCGGCGGCCCCTCGGGCTCGAGTGCGGACGCCGGCGCGAGGTCCACCTCGACGCGCTCGCCGCCGGCGAGTCGGTGGTCCTTCGACCGTGGCGAACCGTCGACGAGCACGCCGCCCGCGAGGATCGCCCGCTGCACCTCGGCCCGCGGGACGCCGAGCCGCCCGGCCACCACCACATCGAGTCGGCCGGGATCCGCGTCGAAGGACTCGCTCACCGCGCCGACCCGTCCGGCGCGGGGCGGCGCCCGGAGCTCGGCTCGCGCTCGTCGTCGCCGATCGCGCTCGTCACCGCGAGGATCACGGCGCCGATCACGATCGCGCTGTCCGCGAGGTTGAACACGGGCCACACATGCAGGTCGATGAAGTCGGTCACCGCGCCCCCGAACCCCGGTCCGTTCGCGATCCGATCCGTGAGGTTCCCGAGGGCGCCGCCGAGGATCAGCCCGAGCCCGATCGCCACCGAAGGCCGCATCGCGCGAGTGGACACCACGACGATCACGGCGCCGACCACGATCGTCGCTCCGGCGAACAACCAGGGCGCGCTCCGCCCGAAGCCGAACGCCCCGCCGGAGTTGGTCGTGTACGAGAACGAGAGCACCCCGGGGATCACCCGGATCGGAGGGCGCCCGACGAGCGCCTGCTCCACCCAGAACTTGCTGACCCGGTCGACCAGCAGGGCCCCGGCCGCCACCGCGTACAGGAGGGCCGCCGAACGGCCCCGGGGGCTCACCGGCCTACCGCCGGGACTGCGCCTGGGCGTCCTTGAGGCAGAGGTCCACGTACGGAAGCGCCCTCAGGCGCGCCTTCTCGATGGGCTTCCCGCAGCGTGAGCAGATCCCGTACGTGCCTTCGTCCATGTGCGCGAGCGCTCGGTCGATCTTGCCGAGCAGGTCTCGGACGTTGTTCTCGATCGACAGGTCGCGCTCGCGCTCGAACGTGAA
>DATFEU010000180.1:0-8300 GCA_035250725.1 Actinomycetota bacterium | reverse complement strand
TTGCCGATCGTCGCGGAGGCGAGCACGAAACGCGGTTCTCCACCGTAGTGGGCGACGAGCCGCCGGAGGCGCCGGATCACGTGCGCGACGTGCGAGCCGAACACGCCGCGGAAGACGTGCGTCTCGTCGACCACGACGACCGACAGGCGCAGGAAGAAATCTGCCCACCGAGCATGGTCCGGCAGGATCCCCGCGTGGAGCATGTCGGGGTTCGTCAGCACGAGGTTCGCGTTGCGGCGGATCAGCGGCCGCTCGTCGCGAGGGGTGTCGCCGTCGTACACGCCCGCCCGCAGCTGCGGCAGCTTCAGCTCGCGGACCTGCCGGAGCTGGTCGCGCGCGAGCGCCTTCGTGGGGAACACGTACAGCGCGGTCGCCTTCGCATCGCCGAACACCGCCGTCGCGAACGCGAGGTTGTACACGAGGGTCTTGCCGCTCGCCGTTCCGGTCGCGACGATCGCGTTGCGGTTCGAGCGCACGAGCTCGAAGGCCCGGCGCTGGTGTTCGAACAGGCCCGTGACGCCGAGGAGGGCGAGGCGCTGGCGGACGAGCTCGGGGATCTCGTCGGGGAACGGCTCCGGGACGACCGATCGCGCGGGGAGGGTTCGGACGTGGACGAGCTCCTCCTGCGCGTCGAGCGATCCGAGGAAGGCGCCGGGATCCACGCACGCGATGCTACCCACGCCGTCGGGCCGACCGGGACGGTGCCTACTCGCCGGCGCCCTCGCCCCCGGTGAGGTGACGGTAGGAGGTCCGGAACCCGTCGCGGACGAGCGGAACCACGAGCCCGCGCTGCCGCATGATGACCCCGAGACCGAGCACCAGGTACACGATCCCCACGCCGATCCGTTCGACCGCGTGCCAGGATTCCGGGACCAGGCCGCCCACGATGAACTGCGCCCAGAACAGGCCGAACAGCAGCATCGCTTCCCGCGTCGTGATCGACAGGGTGAGGAGCACCGCGATCGCGAAGAACGACTGGGCGGCCGTGAGGAACAGCTCCTGGCGCTGGACCGAGTCGACGGGAAGGCCGTGGAGCCCGCCCGCCCCGATGCTGAACACGATCGGCAGCGTTCCGACGAGCAGCGTCCACTGGTTCACCTTCGAGGAGACGAGGGTCCCCAGGCCGGCGTTCGTGTTCAGGCGCCACGCGTAGAGCCCGGCCACGAGCAGCTCGGGGGCCTCGGAGGCAAGGGGTGCGAGCCACTGGATCAGCAGGAACTCGCTGATGCCGAACTCCTGTCCGGTCGCGACCAGCGACTCGGCGAAGTGCTCCGCGACGAGCAGGATCGCGGCGGCCGCGAACACGAACATCGCGATCACCGACACGCGACGACCCACCTTCGAGAACGTCCCGATCAGCCGCGCCGGCCCGACGAGGTGCGGTTCTTCCGCCGGCGCCCTCGAGATGCGCCAGGTGTACGCCACGAAGATCGACACGAGGACGATCGCATCGACCGGCGTGATCGAGTGCTTCAGGGGAAGCGTGAGCGAGTAGAGGGTCGCGAGGGCCAGGAACGAGACCTCGACGGCGTGGGGGCGGTCGAGGACGACCTCGCGGAGCACCGGCGGCCGCTTCCGCGTCCGGTACCACGCGATGAAGACCACCATCGACCAGCCGATGCCGATCAGGAGCCGGTTCGCACCGGTCATGTTCGCGAGCGCGAGCGAGCACGGGCTCTCGCCCGGATCCGTCGCCGCCTTGCACTCCTCGCCGAACTCCGCGAACGCCTGGCCGCCGTCGAACGCGAGCACGAAGTCGACCGCGTACTCGGGCAACACGGCGATGAACGCGAGCACCGCGATCGCGAGGCCCGCGGAGATGTCGAGCTGCGCCGCCTCGGCGGCCCACGACAGGATGAACGCCGCCCCGACGATCGCGAGCCCGTACAGCACGGCGTCGAGCCAGTTCTCGGTGTGGATGTCCGCCATCCGAAGGACGAGCCCCGGCACCGTGGCGCCGACCGCGAGGAGGATGCCGAGACCTTGCCGCGCAGGGTGGACGTCGCGGAGCTCTTCCTTGAGGGTGGTCACCCGCCGACGCTAGCAGACGCCTCGGCAGATCAAGCCGGCGCTTACGCCTCGCCGATCTGTCGCGCGTTCGGCGACGGCGGGATGTTCGCCACCTTGAGGAGTCCGTCCTTCTCGATGTCCCTCGAGATCGTCTGGACCGCTTCGGGGTCGAGGTTCACGACGGACATGTTCCCGACGAACCCGGTACCGCCGGGGAACACCGCGTTCACGACTCGCTTCGGGCTGATCGTCGTTCCCGTGAATGCGAGGTCCATCAGCTCGTCGAGTGCCACCGACGTCTGCGCGTGCTGCAGGAACGAGCTCAGCCAGATCAGCATCCGGCCCGGGTCCTTCGTGAACTCCCGCTTGAACTGGGCGAGCGCAGCGACCATGAGCAGCCCCTGGTTCTCGGAGCGGCCGAAGTCGCCGGCGAGCAGGTCGTGTCGGTTCCGCGCGAACGCGAGCGCGTCCCCGCCGTTCAGTCGCTGGACCCCGGGCTCGAAGAAGGCGTGCGAGAAGGCGTCGTCCATCGCCATGGGAACGTCGACGACGAGGCCGTCCACGCCGTTGACCATCGTCTCGAACGTCTCGAATCCGGTCATCGCCCAGTAGTCGAAGGTGATCCCGGTGAGCTCCTCCACGGTCTCGACGACGAGCTCGGGGCCGCCGTAGAACAGCGCCGAGTTGATCTTGTTCTGGCCGTGATCGGGGATGTCGACGAACGAGTCCCGTGGGATCCCCACGATCGTCGCCTTGTGCTTGGCCGGATTGAGCGCCACGATGTGGAGCGAGTCGGCCCGGGTCGACGCGATCTCTTCGTCGGGCCGGGCGTCCGAACCGATCACGAGGACGAAGATCGGCTCGGAACCGTCGAGCACCGGGACGTAGGAGGCGTGCGCGGGCTCGAGCTGGAACAGCGGCGCCGCGGCCGCGGGCCTCGGCCGATCGGTCGCTCCGAGCACCGATCCGGCTACCCAGGCGATCGCGAGGACACCGACGAGCGCGACGCGCCGACGCGAGGATGTGTGCGTCATGCCGAGGGCGAGGTCGAGGCGGACGGCGGCGGCTCGGTCTCCTCGTCGCTCCGGGTGACGTCGAACGCGGTGATCTTCCATCCGTCGATCTCCTGCAGGAAGTACTGGCCCTCGCTCACGATCTCGACGAAGGTCCCGTCGGTGCGCTCGCCGAGGGCCGTGAACCGGACCGCGACCACGGTGGTGTCGGGGTTGCCGTCGCGGTCGAACAGGACCTCGTAGGTGAGGAACCCCTTGCGCGGATCCACCGACTCGAAGTCGTCGCCCGCGGTCGTCCCGAGCGTGAGCGTGCCGACGTGCTCGTGCGCGGCCGCGACCGCGCCGGGGGCGAATGCCGCGAAGACGTCTTCGTAGTCGCCCTCGCGCCAGCTGGACGGGTCGATGAACGCGCTCGTGTACAGGTCGTCGATCGCGGGCGTGATCTCGCTGCTCACGGCCTCGGCCTCGGGCGTGAGGGCCGCGACGTCGGCGTCGGGCGCCGTCGCGACCGCGACCGAACGCTTGACGGTGAAATCGAACTCGGGGACCGGCTCTTCCTCGCTACCGATGATCGGCACTTCGCCGCCCTGCAGGAGCAGGATCACGAGGGCGGCGGCCGCGACGAGCGCGATGGGGACGACGATCAGGACGAGTGGCGCCCGTCGCTTCCTCTTCGTGGAAGCGCGCTCGACGCGATTCGCGGTCACGGTGGCTGGGCCTGAACCTTCGGTCAAAACGCGGATGAGGGTAACAGGGGCTTCAACATCGGGCCGGGAGGTAGGATGAAGAAGTTCCGAAGGTGTGCCGGGAAGACTGGTCGGCAGGCGGATCCGTCATGACCGACAGTCATCGAACGCGACCCTCAGGATCCTCTCTGCGAGCGTGGATATCGGGGCCACGTTACCGGACGCCGACCGCGCCCCCACTTGCGCCATGGTGCAACATGCTCCTGGTCACGCACGGAGGCTCGCGCCCCGAGGTCGACCGATGAAGGCACGCAACCTCGCCAGTCCGCAGGCGACGGTGCGGAGCGACGCGCCCGCCTCCGAGGCAGCGGCCGTTCTGGCCAGGCATGACGTTCGGGCGGTCCTGATCGTCGACGCGGACGACGCGTTCGTCGGCGTTCTGTCGGACAGCGAGTTGTTGCGAGCGCTCCTGCCACCGGTCGTCTCCGAGAACGAGGCCCTCGCGCGCGTGCTGGAAGAAGGCGCCTCCGAGGAGTTGTTCCATCGTGTCGAGGGGCGGACCGTGCGCGACCTCATGCCGGCCGAGCGAGATGGTCCACCGGTGGTCCACGCGGACGACACGCTCGTCGAGGTCGCCCTCACCATGGTGCGCGCCCATGCGTCGCTGGTGGGAGTGCTCGAGGATGGGCGGCTCGTCGGGGGGATCACCATCGACGATCTCATCAGCCATCTGCTGAAAGCGCGATGAGCGAAACGCTCGCGATCGGCGTATTCGTCGGCGCCTACGTCCTCATCGCCACCGAATGGGTACACCGGGTGGTCGTGGCGCTCGTCGGCGCGGCGCTCATGCTGCTGTTCCAGATCGTCGACGCCGAGGACGCGTTCTTCTCGCGCGAGTTCGGGATCGAGTGGAACGTCCTCTTGCTGCTCTTCGGCATGATGATCATCGTCGGGGTCCTGCGGCACACCGGCGTGTTCGAGTACCTCGCCATCTGGTCCGCGAAGCGAGCCGGGGGCAGGCCGTTCGCGGTCATGGCGATGCTCGTGCTGATCACCGCCGGGGCGTCGGCGCTGCTGGATAACGTGACGACGCTCCTACTCGTCGCCCCGGTGACGATCCTGCTCGCCGAACGACTCGGTGTCCCGGCAACGCCGTTCGTCATCGCGCTGGTTCTCGCATCGAACATCGGGGGGACGGCGACGCTGGTCGGTGACCCTCCCAACATCATCATCGCGGCGGAGGCGGGACTGTCCTACGTGGACTTCCTCGTCAACCTCCTCCCGATCGTCGCGGTCCTCCTCGTCGTGTTCCTGGTGATGGCGCGTGGGATGTTCGCGAACGCCTTGCACTTCCACCCCGAACGCGTGGCCGAGGTCATGGAGCTCGAGGAGCGCGAGGCGCTGGTGCCGGGATCGCTGCTGCCGCGGGCGTTGGCCGTCCTGGGGGTTGTGACGATCGGGTTCGTGTTCCAAGGCGTGCTCGAATACGATCCGTCGGTCGTCGCGCTCATCGGCGCCGGGGTCCTGCTGCTGATCGCCAAGAGTGACCCAGACCGGTACCTGGCGGAGGTCGAATGGCATACCCTCGCCTTCTTCGCCGGGCTGTTCGTGATGGTGGGCGCCCTGGTCAAGACCGGGGTGATCGAGGACCTCGCCGCGTGGGTGCTCGACGTGACGGGCGGGGACCTGTTCGCGGCGACGATGCTGATCCTGGTGGTCTCGGCGGTGCTGTCGGCGATCGTGGACAACATCCCGTACGTGGCGACGATGGCGCCCCTGGTCGCACAGCTCGCGGTGACGATCCCAGGCGACACCACCGTGTTGTGGTGGGCGTTGGCCCTCGGGGCCGACCTCGGCGGCAACGCCACGTCCATCGGAGCGAGCGCGAACGTCGTCGCACTCGGCGTTGCCGAACGGTCGGGCTTCAGGATCCGGTTCGGGGAGTTCCTCCGGTACGGGGTGCCCGTGACGGCGGTGACGGTGGCGATCTCGGCCGTCTACCTCTGGCTGCGGTACTTCGTCCTGGCATAGGAGGCCGGCAGGTCGAGGCTCGGATCGACTCCCTATACTGAGCGGGTCCCGGCCAGGCCGGGGCCGTTCGAATCGCCTTCCGAACACGTAGGAGGTTCCGAGTTGTTGAACGGTGTCCTGGCCCAGGAAGGCGGCCCGATCGTCGCCGACTTCGGGTCGTTCGAGATCAACGCGATGTGGCTGATCCTCGGGATCTCGCTCGTCGCCCTCGCCTTCGCGTACTACCTCGTTCGCGAGGTCCTCGCCGCGCCCGAGGGGAGCGAGAAGATGCGCGAGATCGCCGGGTCGATCCAGGTCGGCGCCAAGGCGTACCTCAGCCGGCAGTTCCGGACCGTCGCGATCTTCATGGCGATCCTCGCGGTCGTGCTCTACTTCGCGCTCCCCGTCTCGGAGGACGCCAGCCACAGCGAGGTCGCGATCCGGCTGGGACGCTCGGTCGCGTTCATCCTGGGCGCCGCGTTCAGCGCGATCACCGGGTACGCAGGCATGTGGCTCGCCGTCCGCGCGAACGTCCGCACGGCGAACGCGGCGCGCGAGTCGGGCCTGCGGCGGGCGCTGAAGATCGCGTTCCGGGCCGGCGGGGTAGCCGGGATGTTCACGGTCGGCCTCGGGCTGTTCGGGGCGACGTTGATCCTGCTCCTGTACCAGGAGGACGCCACCGCGGTGCTGGTCGGGTTCGGCTTCGGCGGGGCCCTGCTCGCGATGTTCATGCGGGTGGGCGGCGGCATCTTCACGAAGGCCGCCGACGTCGGTGCCGACCTCGTCGGCAAGGTCGAGAAGGGGATCCCCGAGGACGACCCGCGCAACGCCGCGACGATCGCGGACAACGTCGGCGACAACGTCGGCGACTGCGCCGGGATGGCGGCCGACCTGTTCGAGTCCTACGAGGTGACGCTCGTCGCGTCGTTGATCCTCGGCGCCGCGGCGTACGCCGGCACCGAGGTCGGCGCGATCGCCGGCGTCATGTTCCCGCTGTTCGTCCGCGCGGTCGGCGTGATCACCTCGATCATCGGCATCCTCGCCGTCACGCCGCGGAGCGAGGAGGAGCACGGGATGAAGGCGATCAACCGCGGCTTCTTCATCTCGGCGGCGATCTCGGCAGCGGCGGTGTTCGTGATCAGCGGCGTCTACATGGACGACGTCCGCCCGGCGGTCGCCGTGCTGCTCGGACTCGTGCTCGCGAGCGTGATCCAGGTCCTCACCCAGTACTTCACCGACACGAAGTTCAAGCCGGTCCAGGAGATCGCGGAGTCGACCCAGACCGGCCCGGCGACGACGATCCTCTCCGGGTTCTCGGTCGGGCTCGAGTCGACCGTGTGGTCGATCCTCATCATCGGGGGCGTGATCGCCGGCGCGTACGTGCTGGGGGACGGGGTCACCGAGGCGCTCTACTTCATCTCGCTCACCGGGATGGGGATGCTCACGACGGTCGGCGTGATCGTCTCGATGGACACGTACGGACCGGTGTCCGACAACGCGCAGGGCATCGCGGAGATGTCGGGCGAGTTCAGCGGCCGTCCGGCGCAGGTGTTGACCGGCCTCGACGCGGTCGGCAACTCGACGAAGGCGATCACGAAGGGGATGGCGATCGCGACCGCGGTGATCGCCGCGACGTCGCTGTTCGGGTCGTTCGAGGAGGCGCTCCACCTCGCCGGCCTCGAGGGGTTCGTCGGGGTCCGTGTCGACCAGCCGAACGTGCTCGTCGGGCTCCTGATCGGTGGCTCGGTCGCGTTCCTGTTCTCCTCGCTCGCGATCCGAGCCGTGGGCCGCGCCGCGTCGCAGGTGGTGGTCGAGGTGCGGAACCAGTTCCGCGACCACCCCGGCATCATGGACTTCAAGGAGAAGCCGGATTACGCGCGGGTCGTCGACATCTGCACGAGGACGTCGCTGCGCGAGCTGATGACCCCCGGCTTGCTCGCGGTGCTGTCGCCGCTCATCGTCGGGTTCGCGTTCGAGGCGGAGGCGCTCGGTGCGTTCCTCGCAGGCGCGATCCTCACCGGCCAGCTGCTCGCCGTGATGCTCTCGAACTCGGGCGGCGCGTGGGACAACGCGAAGAAGTTCATCGAGGACGGGCACTACGGCGGCAAGGGCAGCGAGTCCCACAAGGCCGCAGTCATCGGCGACACCGTGGGGGACCCCTTCAAAGACACCGCCGGACCGGCGCTGAACCCGCTGATCAAGGTCATGAACCTCGTGGCGCTGCTGCTCGCGCCCGTGATCGTCGAGCAGGCGGACAATGAGGTCGTGCGGATCGCCGTGGTGGTCGTCGCGCTCGCGATCGTCGCCACCGCGATCTGGATCTCGAAGGCCCGGAAGTCCGAGCTGATGATCGAGCCCGGCCCGTCCGAACCCGCCCGCGAGGCCTCGCCGGTCGGCTGAGGCCGCGTCCGGGCTTGCGCGATGGGACTCCTCGCCCCGTTCCGGCGGTTCTTCCGCCGGATGGCCGAGAGCGACGAGCACCGGTACGCCGAGGAGATCGCGGCGTGGGCTTCGAAGGTGCCCGGCGTGGTTCCGATCCGTGAGGCCCAGCAGCGGTCGAAGGTCAAGCTCGCCGGGGTCG
>DATFEU010000137.1:0-11663 GCA_035250725.1 Actinomycetota bacterium | reverse complement strand
CGCCCGGTCGGGCGACTACGCCGTGATCGACGTGCGCGCCACCGTGCACGACGAGGAGATCCCGGAGGGGACGAAGCCCGACTACCTGTACGAGATCGGGTCGGGCGAGTTCGGCGAGAAGCTCGACGCCGAGCTCGAGGGCAAGCGCGCCGGCGAGATCCTGGCGTTCAACGACACCCTCGGCCCCGGGGCGAGCGAGCGCGCGGGGGAGGAGGTGGCCTTCCGCGTCCTCGTGAAGGAGGTCAAGGGGAAGAAGCTGCCGCCGGCCGACGACGAGTTCGCGAAGGTGGCGTCGGAGTTCGACACGCTCGACGAGCTGCGCGAGAACGTCCGCGAGCAGCTCGGCCGCAGCCGCGACCGCGTGGCCGACGCCGACGTCCGCGACCGCGTCCTCGACGAGCTCATCGCATCGGTCGTGGTCGAGCTGCCCGAGACCCTCGTGGACGAGGAGGTCGAACACCGGGTCGCGCACACGACGGAGCGCGCGCAGCAGGCGGGCATGACGCTGGCCCAGGTCCTCGAGGCGCAGGGGATGGACGAGCTGCGGTTCCGCTCGGAGGCGCGCGAGCACGCGGTCCGGGCGATCAAGGCGGATCTCGCCCTCGAGGCGGTCGCGCGCCAGGAGGAGATCCAGGTCTCCGAGGAGGAGATCGGCCGGGAGATCGCGTCGCTCGCCTCCGCGCTCGGCCGGGATCCCAAGGAGCTCGCGAAGAACCTGACGCGGAGCGGTCAGGTCGTATCACTGGCCGGTGATATCATCCGCTCCAAGGCGCTCGACCTCCTCGTCGAGCACGCAGACATCCGGTCGGACTCCGATCAGGGGGAGCCGAATCCCGAGCCGAGCCCGGCCGCCGATGAAACCGTAGAGGAGACGTCATGAAGGACTATCTCGTCCCAGTCGTCGTCGAGCAGACGAGCCGTGGTGAGCGCTCGTTCGACATCTACTCCCGGCTCCTGAAGGAACGGATCGTCTTCCTCGGCACGCCGATCGATGACGCGGTCGGGAACCTCATCATGGCCCAGCTGTTGCACCTGGAGTCCGAGGATCCGGACAAGGACATCAACCTGTACGTGAACTCGCCGGGCGGTGACATCACCTCGCTGTTCGCGATCTACGACACGATGCAGTACATCAAGCCGGACGTCTCGACGATCTGCATGGGCCAGGCGGCCTCCGCCGCGGCGGTGCTCGTCCTCGCCGGCACGAAAGGCAAGCGCTACGCGCTGCCGCACTCCCGGATCCTGCTGCACCAGCCGCACGGGGGCGCGCAGGGCCAGGCCGTGGACATCGAGATCCAGGCCAAGGAGATCACGAGGTACCGCAAGCTGCTCGAGGAACTGATCGCGCAACACACCGGGCAGCCGCTCGAGAAGGTCTCGAAGGACACGGATCGCGACTACATCCTCACGGCCGAGGAGGCCGTCGAGTACGGGGTCGTGGACGAGGTCATCATGAGCCGCAAGATCACGCCCGAACTCGCAGCAGCGGCCGCCGCGTCGTCGTAGGATTCGGGTCTCGGACGGCCGGGTCCGCCGGCCGCTCGGCTCAGGGGGCACAGAGGGCATGGCGAGGATCGGCGACTCGGATCTCCTGAAGTGCTCGTTCTGCGGCAAGTCGCAGAAGCAGGTGAAGAAGCTCATCGCCGGCCCCGGCGTCTACATCTGCGACGAGTGCATCGACCTCTGCAACGAGATCATCGAGGAGGAGCTTTCCGAGACCTCCGAGCTCAAGCTCGAGGAGCTACCGAAGCCCCAGGAGATCTACTCGTTCCTCGACGAGTACGTGATCGGGCAGGACAACGCCAAGAAGGTCCTGTCGGTCGCGGTCTACAACCACTACAAGCGCATCCAGGTCGGCGCGAAGGACCAGGATGTCGAGCTGCAGAAGTCGAACATCATGATCCTCGGCCCCACCGGGTGCGGGAAGACGCTCCTCGCGCAGACCCTCGCGAAGATGCTGAACGTGCCGTTCGCGATCGCGGACGCCACCGCGCTCACCGAGGCCGGCTACGTCGGTGAGGACGTCGAGAACATCCTCCTGAAGTTGATCCAGGCGGCCGACTACGACGTGAAGAAGGCCGAGACCGGCATCATCTACATCGACGAGGTCGACAAGATCGCGCGCAAGTCCGAGAACCCGTCGATCACCCGGGACGTCTCGGGCGAGGGCGTCCAGCAGGCGCTCCTCAAGATCCTCGAGGGGACCACGGCGTCCGTGCCGCCGCAGGGCGGTCGCAAGCACCCGCACCAGGAGTTCATCCAGATCGACACGACCAACGTGCTGTTCATCTGCGGCGGCGCGTTCGCGGGTCTCGAGAAGATCGTCGAGAGCCGGATCGGGTCGCGCGGGATCGGGTTCGGCGCCGACGTCCGCCGCGTGGAGGAGAAGGACCTGGGCGCGATCCTCGGTCAGGTGCTCCCCGAGGACCTGCTGAAGTACGGGCTGATCCCGGAGTTCGTCGGACGGCTCCCGGTCATCACCAACGTGCACAACCTCGACAAGGGCGCGCTCGTGGATATCCTCACGCAGCCGAAGAACGCGCTCGTCAAGCAGTACCACAAGTTCTTCGAGTTCGACGGTGTCGAGCTCGAGTTCACCGACGACGCGCTCGAGGCGATCGCCGACCAGGCGATCCTGCGCGCGACCGGCGCGCGCGGCCTCCGGGCGATCATGGAGGAGGTCCTCCTCAACACGATGTACGAGCTCCCGTCGCGAAAGGACGTCACCAAGTGCGTGATCGACGGCGAGGTCGTCCGGACCAAGGTCAACCCCACGCTGGTCCCGGTCAAGGAGACGCCAAAGCGGCAGCGCCAGGAACGCACGGCGTGAGCCGGCGGCAGCCGAAGGAGATCCTGCTCGTCGCGCTCGTCCTGCCGCTCGCGGCGATGCTCCCGGCCTGCGGAGACGACGAGCCGTCGGGATCCGAGGCGCTCGAGGGCGTCTCGTGGATCCTCACGCAGTTCGTCGCGGAGGACGGCAGCACGCAGATCGTCGACGTCGGCGTGAGCGCAGAGTTCGACGGCTCGACGATCAGCGGCGTGTCCGGATGCAACCGGTACAACGCCTCGTACGAGGCGAGCGGCGACGAGATCTCGTTCGGCCCGATCGCCGGGACCCAGATGGCCTGTCCCGAGCCGCAGATGAGCGTCGAGACGCGCTACGTCCAGCTCCTCGAGAGCGTCGCGACGTTCGAGGTCGAGGGGCGCGCGATGTCGATGACGGACGGCGAGGGAACGCCGGTCCTCCAGTTCAGCCAGGGCTGACGCGCCTCAGCCGAGGCGATCCCGGAGCGCTCGGAGCCGTTCCCGCTCGAGCAGCGCGCCGGCCCGTTCGAGGTCGGGACGCGCCGACTCGGCCATCGGTCGAGCATCGTCCGCTCGGGCGGCCCCGGCCAGCGCCTCGGCGATGTCGAGCTCGGTCCGGGCACGCTCCCAGGCTGCTCCGAGACCGTCGAAACCGGCCCTCGTGGTCTCGAGGAGCTGGAGCCCCGCGTCCACGTCGCCGGCGGCGAGCGCCGCCCGCCCCGCGAGCCGGTCCAGGTGGACGGGCAGGGCGCGCAGTACTGCCTCGGCCGCATAGGTTCGGCTCTTCTCCAGGAACGGCGGCACGTCCTCCCAGCGCTCCGTGAGCGCAAGGAGGTCGGCCACGACCTCATCGCGGAAGGGCTGCAGGAAGCTCGTGCCGGTGGCGTCGGCGTCATCGATCACGGTCCGTGCGCGTTCCCCTTCTCCGCGGCGCCCGAGGGTCCACGCCAGCCAATAGCTCGCGCCGACCGTGCCCATGTGTTCCCGACCACGTGAACGTTCGAGGAAGTCGACGAGCTGCTCGGCCCCCGGGGTCGCGCGGGCGTCACGCACGAACGCCGCTGCGCCGAACACATTCATCATGAAGTAGGGAGGTTCCTCGGCCCGGTCGCCCATCAGGGTCAGGATCTCTTCGAACACCTCGAGCATCCGGTCCCAGTCGCCGAGGTGGAACAGGCTGACGCCCACCCAGTTCAGCGCGTGATTGACGAGACCCACGGCCTGGCCGGCGGCGACGTCGCGTCCGAGGAGACCGAGCCGAACCGACTCTCGGTAGTCGCCAAGCATCGCATGGTCCCACGAGCCCATGGCGTAGATGTCGCCGGCCTCCCATGGATCCTCGGTGACCTCGGCGATCGCCAGTCGTCGTTCCAGCAGGCTTGTGAACCTCGACTGTCCGTACACGCCGAGGTCGATGATGGCCGAACCGGCGCCGTCGAGCGCCGCGGACTCCAGATCGGGACGCCCCACGGCGCGAGCCAGCTCGGCCGCACGGAGCCCGCTGCTGAACGAACGCTCCCGCACCTCTGGGCTGGTGCCCGTCCGCCACGTCAGACCGAACGGCTCGAAGGCGCGGAGCGTCAGCAGACGGATCGATTCCTCGGAGCGCTCGTCGTCCACGTGTTCGAGCCCGATGTCGAGGTACCGCCGCACCTCCTCCACCGGAGGGGCGTCCCGCATCGACCCCGGCCAACGAAGCGGGTTCTCGAGCGCCTGGGCGCACGTCCAGGCGATCGCTCGACGGTCGTCGGGCAGGTGTCGAAGTCTGAGATCGACGGCCTCGCGCAGGGACCGCCACGAGTCGTCGCCCCGGTAGTCGTTCCTGGCGGTCACTCCGGCGGCTTCGAGCGCCTGGATGTGCTCGAGCGGGTCCGTCGCCAGGTCGAGCGCCTTCTCGGCCATCGCAGCGGCCTTGCCGAGGGCGAACCGGCTGCGGGACTGCTCGGCGACGCCGAGGACCGAGACGAAGGCTCGCTGACGGAGTCGTTCGGTCTCCTCGGATGCGCCCGGTTCCTCGCGCGAGGACCGGTAGGCCTCGAGGTAGTGGTACGCGAGCAGCTCGGTGAACTCGCCCGATCGTTGACCCGCCGTCTCCTCGATCCAGAACGCCACCGCGGCGTGCGCGGCCGCACGTTCACGTCGTGGCAGGGTGTCGTAGGCAACCTCCCGCGTGAGGATGTGCTTGAAGGTGAACTCCTGCTCTCCCGCGATCGACGAGGAGAGGCGAGAGGCCACGAGCTCCCTGCCCTCGAGGCGGTCGAGCGTTTCGCGCAGCCGATCACGGTCGCCGTTCAGGAGGCGGCCGACCGGCTCCGGCCAGAACACGCGACCGACGACCGCAGCCCGCTGCAGCGCGCGCTTCTCCACCGGGTCGAGCAGGTCGATCCGCGCAGCGAGGACCGCCTGGACGGTATCGGGGATCTGGACGTCGCCGATGTGCGATGCAGCACGCCACCGTTCCCCGTCCCGGACGATCGACCCATCGTCGATCAGGTGGCGGACGATCTCCTCCAGGAAGAACGGGTTGCCCTCCGCGCGCTCCAGGATCCGGTCGTGTACGACAGACGGCAGGTCGTCGACCGCGAGCAGGAAGCCGATCAGCCGGTCGGACTCATCCGCCGAGAGCGGCTCGAGGGAGATCGATGAGACGTTGCGATGGCCGCCGCCCCAATCGGAACGGCGTTCGGTCAGTTCCGGTCGGGCCGGGCACACGAACAGCACCGGCCCGACCACCCGCTCGGCGAGCTCCTCGAGCAGGTCGAGCAGCGCGGGGTCGGCCCAGTGGATGTCCTCGATCACGGCGACGACCGGCGAGCGAGCGGCGAGAGCCGAGAACAGCGACCGCCAGGCTGAGTGCATCTTCAGCCGGACCTCGCGTGGCTCTGCGTCGCGGAACGAGAAGGCGGGGTCCTCGAGCCCGACGCTGAACGCGATCGCGGCGGTCGCCTTCGTGGGGTTCGTGGCCACCTCGGCGGTGATCAGGTCGGTGCCGAGCGTACGGACGCGGTCGAGCGCGACCTCGGGCGGGTCGGTGTCCCGGATGCCGGCGAGCCCCTTGAGGATCTCCGCGAGCGGCCAATAGGTGACGCCGTCGCCGTACGGGAGGCAACGGCCCCGAACGGTGGTGGTCGCGGCCCCCTGTTCCTCGGCCCAGGCGACGAACTCGAGCGTGAGCCGGCTCTTGCCGACGCCGGGGTCGCCGTAGATCGTCACGAGGTTCGGCCTGCTCTCGGCTACCGAACGGCGATGCAGGCTCCGGAGCAGCTCGAGCTCGGAGTCGCGGCCGACCATCGGCGCGTGGAGCCCCGGTACGCCGCGCTCTGGTGGCGCAGGAGGCTCCGGCGCATCCTCCTCGAGGAGCACGGCGGGCACCGGTCGTCCTCGCCCACGGAGCTCGCGGTCGCCGAGCTCGCGGAAGCGGAACCCGCGGGCCGCCCGCGCCGTGCGTTCGGCCACGACGATCTGTCCGGGTTCGGCGCCCTGCTCGAGGCGGGCGGCCGCGTTCACCGCGTCCCCCGTCACCATCGGCTCGCCCGGGTTCGGGCTCGTCGCCGCGAGGACCTCGCCGGTGTTCACGCCGGTGCGGATCTCGAGCTCGACCCAGAAGCGCGCCCACAGGTCCCCGTTCACCTCGGCGAGCCGCCGCCGCATCCGGAGCGCGGCGCGCAGCGCCCGGGCCGGGTCGTCCTCGTGGGCTACCGGGACGCCGAACGCCGCCATCACCGCGTCGCCGATGAACTTCTCGACCGTCCCGCCCTCGGCCTCGATCTCCTCGCGCATCGCCCCGAAATAGGTGCCCATGAGCTCCTGGAGCCGTTCGGGGTCCAGCCGTTCACCCAGGCCGGTCGACCCCGTCACGTCGGCGAACAGGATCGTGACGATCCGCCGCTCCTGACCGGCGGGGGCGGTCTCGTCGGTGGCGATCGGTGTGCCGCAGGCCGGGCAGAATCGAGCCTCGGCCGGGATCTCGGCGCCGCACACGGGGCAGGCGGGGACGAGCGAGGACCCGCACGCGGCGCAGAACCGCGAGCCGTCGGGGTTCTGCGTTCCGCAGTTCGTGCAGGTCGTCACGGCGGCGAGTCTATCGAGCGCCCCGACCGTCCTCCCCCGGAAGGGAGCCCGTAGACTCGCGCGCGATGAACGTCCCCGAGAAGCCGAGCATCGACGGCCTCGAGGCCACGTGGGGCGAGCGGTGGGAGGCCGACGGTCGCTACCGGTTCGACCGGTCGAAGACGCGGCCGGAGATCTTCGCGATCGACACGCCGCCGCCCACGGTCTCGGGATCGCTCCACGTGGGCCACGTCCTGTCGTACACGCAGACCGACCTCGTGGCCCGGTACCGGCGGATGTGCGGCGTCGAGGTCTTCTATCCGATCGGGTGGGACGACAACGGGCTCGCGACCGAACGGCGCGTCCAGAACTTCTTCGGCGTCCGCTGCGATCCTTCGCTCCCGCACGACCCGTCGTTCGACGTGTCGAGCCTGCCGCCGGCGGGCGACCGAGAGCCGGTCGCGGTCGACCGGCCGACGTTCATCGAGCTCTGCGAGCGGCTGACGGGGGAGGACGAGAAGGCGTTCGAGGACCTGTTCCGCAGGCTCGGGCTCTCCGTCGACTGGACCCATACGTACACGACGATCGGGACTGCGGCCCGCCGGGCGTCGCAGCGCTCGTTCCTCCGGCTCCTTGCCCGAGACCTCGCCTACACGGCGGAGGCTCCGACGATGTGGGACGTCGACTTCCGGACCGCGGTCGCGCAGGCCGAGATCGAGGATCGCGAGATCGACGGGTCGTATCACAGGGTTCGGTTCGACCTCGCCGACGGCTCCGGGAGCGTCGAGATCGAGACCTCGCGTCCGGAGCTCATCCCCGCGTGCGTCGCCCTCGTCGCGGATCCCTCGGACGAACGGTACCGATCGCTCGTCGGTGGCACGGGCGTGACCCCGCTGTTCGGCGCCGAGGTTCCGATCGTCGCCCACGAGCTCGCCGATCCCGAGAAGGGGACCGGTCTTGCGATGATCTGCACGTTCGGCGACGTCACGGACGTGACCTGGTGGCGTGAGCTCAAGCTGCCGACGCGCGTCGTCGTCGGTCGCGACGGCAACGTCGGGGCGTCGCGATGGGGGGAGCCGGGCTGGGAGAGCCGCGACGTCGAGTCGGCGCGGGCGACGCACGCCGAGCTCGCCGGGTTACCGACGAAGCGCGCACGCACTCGGATCGCCGAGCTCCTCCGAACGTCGGGGCACCTCGTCGGTGAGCCGACGCCCGTGCGTCACGTCGTGAAGTTCTACGAGAAGGGCGAGCGGCCGCTCGAGATCGTTTCGAGTCGTCAGTGGTTCGTGAAGACGATCGAGTTCCGCGAGCGCCTGCGCGAGCGCGGGCGGCAGCTCCGGTGGCATCCGGCGTACATGGGCGCCCGCTACGCGTCGTGGGTCGAGGGGCTGAACGGGGACTGGGCGATGAGCCGCCAGCGGTTCTTCGGCGTGCCATTCCCCGTGTGGTACCCGCTGGACGCACGCGGCGAGGTTGACCATGCTCGCCCGCTGCTCCCCTCCGAAGACCGGCTCCCCGTCGACCCCTCCTCCGACGTGCCCGACGGCTACACGGAGGAGCAACGCAACGCGCCGAGCGGCTTCACGGGCGATCCCGACGTGATGGACACATGGGCTACCTCCTCGCTCTCGCCCCAGATCGCCGCGGGCTGGGAAGAGGACGCCGACCTGTTCGAGCGCGTCTTCCCGATGGACCTGCGACCGCAGGCGCACGACATCATCCGGACCTGGCTCTTCTACACGGTCCTGCGCTCCGAGCTCGAGCACGACTCGCTTCCATGGACGAACGCCGCGATCAGTGGGTTCGTGCTCGACCCGGACCGCAAGAAGATGTCGAAGTCCAAGGGCAACGTGGTCACCCCGGTCGAGATCTTCGAACGTCACAGCGCCGACGCGGTCCGGTACTGGGCGGCGAACGCCAGGCTCGGGTTCGACGCGGCGTTCGACGAGCAGCAGATCCGCGTCGGCCGGCGGCTCGCGATCAAGATCCTGAACGCATCGAAGTTCGCGCTCTCGCTCGAGGCCGACGAGGGCGACGTCGCCGACCCGCTGGACCGCTCGATGCTATGGCGCCTGGCCGAGACGATCGCCGAGGCCACCGACGCGCTCGAGAACTACGAGCACGCACGCGCGCTCGAGCTCGTCGAGCGGTTCTTCTGGGGCTTCACCGACGACTACCTCGAGCTCGTGAAGAGCCGCGCATACGGGACGCACGGTCCCGACGCGGCGGGCTCCGCGATCGCCTCGCTCCGGCTGGCGCTATCGGTCCTGCTGCGGGCGTTCGCGCCGTTCCTGCCGTACGTGACCGAAGAGGTGTGGTCCTGGTGGAAGGAAGACTCGATCCACCGCTCGGCGTGGCCCGCGGCCGACGAGCTCGAAGGCCCATCGGCGGGCGGGGACCCGATCGTGTACGAGGTCGCGGCATGGGTCCTGGGCGAGGTGCGCAAGGCGAAGGCGCTCGCAAAACGCTCGCTCCGAACGCCCGCCGAACGCGTCGTCGTCCGCGACACGCAGGAGCGGCTGAAGCTCCTCCGCGGCGTGGAGCGCGACGTCCGCGAGGCCGGGACGGTGTCCGCGTTCGAGTTCGTCGAGGCCGACGAGCCCTCGATCGACGTCGAGCTCGCGCCGCCGGACTGATCGTGCGGTTCGACGAGGCGGTCGCCGAGCTCGAGGCCCGGCAGCCCGAGCACCTCCCCGAACCCGATCTCGAGCGGATCCGGGCTCTCGCCCAGCTCCTGAACGACCCGCAGCTCACGTACCCGACCGTCCACGTCACCGGGACGAACGGGAAGACGACGACCGCGCGGCTCGTGGCCACGCTCGCCTGCGCCCATGGGCTGTCGACCGGTCTGTTCACATCGCCGCACCTCGCCTCGGTGACCGAACGGTTCGAGATCTGCGGGGATCCGATCGCGGAGCAGGCCTTCGGCGAGGAGTACGAGCGTCTGATCCCGATCCTGCGCGCGGTCGACGAGGGCGTCGGGCGGGTCACGTACTTCGAGGCGCTGACGGCGCTCGGGTACCTCGTCTTCGCCGACGCGCCGGTGGCGCTCGCGGTCTTCGAGGTGGGGATGGGCGGGACGTGGGACGCGACCAACCTGGTAGGTGGCGACGTCGCCGTGATCTGCCCGATCGGCCTGGACCATCCGGTGCTCGGCTCGACCGTGGCCGAGGTGGCGGCGGAGAAGGCCGGGATCGTCAAGCAGGGCAAGGTCGCGGTCGTGCGCGAACAGACGCCCGAGGCGCTCGAGGTGCTCGAACGCCGGTGCGAGGAGCAGATCGCGACGATGCTCCTCGAGGACCGCGAGTGGGGGCTCGAACGGCGCACCGCGGCGCTCGGCGGGCAGGCGCTCGTCGTCCGCGGCCTGCACGCCACGTACGACGACCTGCTCCTGCCGGTCTACGGGGAGCACGCGGCGCGCAACGCGGCGGCCGCCATGGCCGCGGTGGAGGCGCTCCTCGAGCGGGAACTGGACGCGGACGCGGTCCGCTCGGCGCTGGCCTCGGAGACGTCGCCTGGACGCCTCGAGGTCGTCGGCCGCCGTCCGCTCGTGGTGCTCGACGGCGCACACAACCCGGCGGCGGCCGAGGCGCTCGCCCTGGCGCTGCCCGAGGCGTTCGCCGGAGACCGGCTGCACCTCGTGATGGCGGTGTTCGCCGACAAGGATCTCGACGGCATCGTTCGGGCGCTCGCGCCGCTCGCCGACGCGGGGTACGCGACCGCGGTCGACAGCGTTCGTGCGCGACCGGCCGTCGAGGTCGCGGCGGCGCTTGCCGCGGCCGGGGTACCGGCCGAGACCTTCGGAAGCGTCGCCGACGCGCTGGATGCCGCGAGGAAGGCCGCGTCCGAGGGCGATCTCATCCTCGTGACGGGCTCTCTGTACACTGTCGCGGACGCCCGCCGGGCGTTGCCGCGGGCTTCGGGGGCGTAGTCGAGCCGCAGGAGAGCGAAGCCCCCGAGAGAGACCAGGAGTCCTGGGGATGGCCGTGGAGTCGACGCTGCTCATCGTGAAACCGGACGGCGTGCGCCGCGGGCTCGTCGGCGAGGTGCTCCGGCGCATCGAGACCAAGGGCCTGCGGATCGCCGAGATGCGCACGACGACGATCGAACGCGACCTCGCCGAGGAGCATTACGGCGAGCACCGCGAGAGGCCGTTCTTCGGCGAGCTCGTCGCGTTCATCACCTCCGGCCCCGTCGTCGTGGCGCGCCTCGAAGGCGAGGGAGCGATCGACGTGTGGCGGACGCTCATGGGTCCGACGGATCCGGCCGGCGCGCCCCCCGGGACGATCCGCGGCGACTACGGCCTCGTGATCACCGAGAACATCGTCCACGGCAGCGATTCGGCCGTGTCGGCCGAACGAGAGCTGAAGCTGTTCTTCGGATAGCGCTACGCGGGGCGGAACGCCACGGCGGCGTTGTGGCCACCGAACCCGAACGAGTTCGAGAGCGCGAGGCGGACGTCCACTGACCGTGCCTCGTTGGGGACGTAGTCGAGGTCGCAGTCCGGGTCGGGCGTGTCGTAGTGGATCGTCGGCGGCACCGTGCCGTTCTGGATCGCGAGCGCGCACACCGCGCCCTCGACCGCACCGGCCGCGCCCAGCATGTGACCGGTCATCGACTTCGTCGACGAGATCGCGACGCGGTGGGCTACCTGGTCGCCAAGCGCTGCCTTGATCGCCGCGGTCTCCGCGGCGTCGTTCAGCGGCGTCGAGGTGCCGTGGGCGTTCACGTACGTGACGGCCTCCGGCTCCTCGCCGGCGTCCCGGAGCGCCCAGGTCATCGCGAGCGTCGCCCCCGAACCCTTCGGA
>DATFEU010000093.1:0-6379 GCA_035250725.1 Actinomycetota bacterium | reverse complement strand
CTCCTCGTCGACCACACGACGGCACGGTGACCCCTCCCGACGGCGTCGACGTGGTCGGGCCGGTCGATGGCCGGTCCGGCGAGGTCCTGACCGACGAGGCGCTCGGGTTCGTCGCGGGCCTCCATCGCGAGTTCGAGCCGCAGCGGCGCGATCTGCTGGCCGAACGCGCTGCGCGGCAGGAGCGCATCGACGCGGGCGAACGCCCGGCGTTCCTCGATGCGACGCGGGCGATCCGCGAGACGGACTGGCGCGTCGCCCCGGCGCCGAAGGACCTCCTCGACCGCCGCGTCGAGATCACCGGGCCGACCGACCGCAAGATGGTGATCAACGCGCTGAACTCCGGGGCCCGGTGCTTCATGGCCGACTTCGAGGACTCGAACGCGCCCACATGGTCGAACATGGTGCAGGGCCAGGTGAACCTCGCCGACGCCGTGCGCCGGACGATCGGGCTCACGACCGACGACGGCCGCGAGTACCGGCTCGGCGACGATGTCGCCACGCTGCTCGTTCGTCCGCGCGGGTGGCATCTCTCCGAACGACATGTGCTCGTGGACGGCGAGCCGGTCTCCGCAAGCCTGTTCGACTTCGGGCTCACGTTCTTCCACAACGCGCGCGAGCAGCTGGCGCGCGGCACGGGGCCCTACTTCTACCTCCCCAAGCTCGAGGGCCACCTCGAGGCGCGGCTGTGGAACGACGTCTTCGGGTGGGCCCAGGACCGGCTGGGGATCGAGCGGGGGACGATCCGCGCGACCGTGCTGATCGAGACGATCCTCGCCGCGTTCGAGATGGACGAGATCCTCGCCGAGCTCCGCGACCACGCCTCCGGCCTGAATGCGGGCCGCTGGGACTACATCTTCAGCGTGATCAAGAAGTTCCGCCGCGATCCCGCGTTCGTCCTGCCCGATCGCGCGCAGATCACGATGGCGGTGCCGTTCATGCGCGCGTACACGGAGCTGCTCGTCCGCACGTGTCACCGCCGCGGCGCGCACGCGATGGGCGGGATGGCCGCCTACATCCCGAGCCGCCGCGACCCCGAGGCGAACGAGCGAGCGCTCGCGAAGGTCGCCGAAGACAAGGTCCGCGAGGCGAACGACGGCTTCGACGGGACGTGGGTTGCCCACCCCGACCTCGTCGAGACCGCGACGGCCGAGTTCGACCGCGTTCTCGGCGAACGCGACCACCAGGTGGAGCGGCTGCGCGAGGACGTCGAGGTCTCGGCCGAACAGCTGCTCGACGTTCGGGTGCCGGGTGGGGAGATCACCTCCGACGGCGTGCGGGCGAACGTGAGCATCGCCCTGCGCTACCTCGCGTCCTGGCTCTCCGGAGTCGGCGCCGCCGCGATCGACGACCTCATGGAGGACGCAGCCACCGCCGAGATCTCCCGGTCGCAGCTCTGGCAGTGGGTCGAGGCGGGGGCGACCGTCGAGACCGGCGAGCCGGTGACCTCGGGGCTCGTGCGCGAGTCGATCGGGTCGTCGTTCGAGGCGCTGAGCTCGTCCGGAGACGTCGGCCCCCGGCTGACGGAGGCCCGGGGCGTGTTCGAGGCAGTCGCCCTGCCTCCGGATTTCGTCGAGTTCCTTACGCTGCCCGCCTACGACCTGCTCGACTGAGACCTCCGGGTTTGATTCCGCAGCCGGCGGGGAACGGGACCCGTTCGATGTGCCGGGGACCGACGCCCCGGCCGAAAGGGGGTTCCCATGAGACGAGCGGCCTACCTGGCGGTCGTCCTGGCGCTGGCGCTCGGGCTCGCGGCGCCCAGCGCGGTGGCGCAGCCGAACATCTTCGGCACGACCCTTTCCGGGGCCGAGGAGGTGCCGGAGCGCGATACCGCGGCTCGAGGGGTCGCGGTCTTCAAGCTGAGTGCCGACGAGAGCGAGCTCAGTTACCGGATCGTCGTCACGAACATCGAGAACGTGTTCGCCGCGCACATCCACTGTGGGGTCGCGGGCGTGAACGCCGCCGTCGGCGTCACGCTCTTCGATGGACCGGTCGCCAGTGGACCCCTGAACGGCGTCCTCGTGGTGGACACCGCGACCGAGATCGATCCCACTACCACCTGCCCCTGGGACGACTTCGGCGACGTGGTGGCCGCGGTCGAGGCTGGTGCCGCGTACGTGAACGTCCACACGAACGACGGTGTGGCGCCCACCGACACCGGTCCCGGCGACTTCCCCGGAGGCGAGATCCGAGGGCAGCTCTGACCCTGGGAGCGGCGCCCGGCTAGGAGTCCGAGGCGCTCTCCTCGAGGCGTCCGTCCGCCATGTGCAGCACGCGGTCGAGCCTCGCGGAGAGCGCCTCGTTGTGCGTCGCGATCAGGCAGGCCGCGCCGGCCGAGGCGGCCTGCGCGAAGGCATCCAGCACGCGGCGTTCGGACACCGCGTCCTGATGCCCCGTCGGCTCGTCTGCGAGCACGAGCGTCGGTGACAGAACGAGCGCCCGCGCGACGGCAGCCCGCTGCTGCTCGCCCAGGGACGTCTCCTTCGGGTACCGCGCGTGGAGGTGCTCGATCCCGAGGTCCTCCATCAGCTCCTGCACGCGCTCGCGGAGCTCGTCGAGGCGCGCGGCGAGCCTCGCGGGGTACTCCAGGTTCTCGCGGACCGTGAGCTCGTCGAAGAGGCCGAGCTTCTGCGGCACGACCGCAAGCTCGTTCCAGCCGGGCACGGAGCCGCCCGGACGCTCGACCGTGCCGGCGTCCGGGCGTTCCCAGCCGGCGATCACGTTCAGCAGCGTCGTCTTGCCCGAACCCGACCGGCCGACGAGGCCGACGAGCTCGCCTTCGTGGAGCGAGATCGAGACCGAGTCGAGCGCGTGCACGACCTCGTCGCCCCTCGGGTACGACTTCGAGACCTCCGTCACCTGCAGCACCGAGGGCACGTCGGGCTCGAGGACAAGGGTGGTAGGCCGGCGCCACCGGTTGCGTTCGGGCTCGCCCCTCGCGGGCTTCGGCGCACCGTCCGGCGCCGCCCCGACGGAGCGGCCGCCCGCGCGGACGCCGTGATCGAGCTCGAGTACCGCCCCCGACCTCCGCATCACCGCCCGGTCGTGGGTCGCAACCACGAACGTCACGCCAGCCTCCACGAGCGCGTCGATCGTGTCCATCACGTTGGCGGCCGAGGCGCTGTCGAGCTCGGCGGTGGGCTCGTCCGCGACGACGATGTGCGCGCCGCCCATGAGCACCTCGGCGATCGCCGCCCGCTGTTGTTCGCCGCCCGAGAGCTCGGAGGGGAGGTGGTCGACGCGGTCGGCGATCCCGAGCGTCGCCAAGAGCTCGTCCTGCGGGATGCGGGGGGGCCGGTGCGTGAGCCCGGTGGCAACGCGCAGGTGCTCCCGCACGGAGAGGTGGGGCAGGAAGTTGTCCGACGGCCTTTGGAACAGGTACCCGACGGTCGTCCGACGGAAGCGTCGCAGCTCGCGCGCCGACGCGTCGTGCACGGCGGTCCGCTCGACGAGGAGCGAGCCGTCGTTCGGACGGTCGAGGCCGGCGATGAGTCGAAGGAGCGAGGACTTGCCGCTCCCCGACGGTCCGACCACCGCGACGAGCGACCCTGCCGGGAACTCGGCGGTCACCCCACGCAGCGCTCGGACCTCGCCGCTCGCGGTCCGGTACGTCTTGACCAGGCCCTCGCAGCGAGCCGCAACGGCGGTCGCGGTCACCGTGTCACTCCGCAAGGCGCATCACCTGTCCAAGGTCCGCGGAACGAGCCCTGCGTTCGGTCAGCCACCCGCCGAAGAACGCGACGAGCAGGAGCAGCGGGGCGGTCATCACGATGAGCGAGATGGGCACCACGGTGAGCGGCGTCGGCGGGATCGCCTCGAGCGGGTCGAGCAGCGGGACGATCAGGCCTGCCGCGATGACCGCGAGTATGGCGCCGGTTACGAACGCCACGGCGAGCATCGCCGCGACCTCGGTAGCGATCGCGAGCAGGTGGCTCGCCGAACGCATGCCCATCCGGAGCGACAGGCCGTAGGAGACGATCTCGGATCGCTGGCGCGCCTGCAGGTACATCAGCATCGCGGCGAACACGAGCAGCGCGGCGAGCAGCCCGAGACCGTTCATCACGATGAACGTGTCGATCACGGCCGAGATGTAGGGGATGTCCTTGACCTCCTCCGCGGTGATCACCAGCCCGGGGGTGAACGGGAGCTGCGGCAGCGCTCGGGTCACCGCGTCGGGGTCCCCGCGGACCCACAGCTCGTGGTTCGCGGAGGCGATCCCGAGCGGGCTCGCCTGCCCTTGGAACGCCTCCTCGAGCCGTTCCACGTCCACGACCACCAGCGGTCGCAGCGACGTCATCCCGGGGAAGGCGATCGTGCGCTCGACCACCTCGACGGGCACGGTCCTCGTGTCGATCGTGATCGAGTCCGGCGTGGCACCTTCACCGGATGCCAGGACGATCGGGAGCTTGCTCCCCGAAGACTCGGTCAGCGCCTCGACGAGCTCCTGGGAGGTTTCCGCGCCGAACGCCGGGTCCCAGAACGCCGCGTCGGCGAACGTGTCCGAGTCGATCGCCAGCAGGTCGAAGGGCACGCCGGGGCGGAACTCGCCGCCAAGCAGCCGCTGAACGACCCTGGTCGCCGGCAATGGGAAGTCGGTGGGCGCGTCATTCGAGCGGTCGATCGCGACCTCGACGTCGCTCCCAACGAACACCCCGGTTTTCACGTCCACCGTGGTCTGCATCGACCGGGCGACGGTCTGCGACTGGACGAACAGTCCGAGGCACAGTCCCGAGGCGGTGATCAACAGCATCGTAAGCCGTGGCCGAGACGCGAGCCGGTGCACAGCCAAGTAGGAAGGCGTCGCGAGACCGTCGCTTCGGCCGCGCATCCATCGCACGACAAGGACGACGGCCCTCGCAGTGAGCGCCACGAACCCCGCGAGGAACAGGACCGGGAACGCGAGCAACAGCAGGCTCGGCGTCTGCGTCTGGAGAGCCGGGTCCTCCACCACGGCGCCCCCGTCCTGGAGTCTGTCCAGGACGAACAGGGACAGCGCGATCAGGGCGAGCTCCCACGGCAACGCGGCGACGAAGCCGAAGCGGCTTCGGTGATGCTCGGAGTGTCGAAGGAACGAGACCGTGGACACGACCCCGATGGCGAGGATCGCCGCCAGCGCCGCGACCACCGTCGCTCGGAGGGCGAAAGAGGACGCGCTCGAGGCGACGGCACCGTCGGGCCCGAACGCCGAGACGAGCGCGAACGCAACGCCGAGGCCCGCCGCCGCGCCCACCACGCTGGGCACCACCGCCTCGAGCGCCGCCCTCGTTCCGACAGCCCTCGGGCGGGCACCTCGAGCGAACAGTAGGGTCGACTCCACGCGGCGCGCGGCCATCGCGAAGGCCCCCGCGCCCGCCACCACGACGAGCGCCACCAGGATGCCGGCCGCCCGCAGGAGCTTCGCGGGCCCCTCGATCGCGCCGATGCGGCGCTGCGTGTCGCGCACGATCTCGTCGATCGAGCTGCCGAAGGCGGCTCCGACCCGAGGGTTTCCGCAGAAGGCGAAGAGGTAGCACCTGGAGAAGAGGGTGCGCTGGCTCATCTCTTGAGTGATCTCGCGTGCCCGAAGCGCTGCGTCCTCGGCCTCGTCGAGCGTCAGGTCACCATGGATCGGTGTCTGCCAGCCATAGCCGACATGGTCGAGACGGAGGTCGTCCGCTGATCGGAAGAAGGTCGCGGTCGAAGCTACGAGTGGTTGTGGCGGTGGCGGGCAATCGCCGCAGCGGATGATGAGCTCGTCCCTCCACGGCCTCCAATACCCGCCGAGGTTGTCGCCGTAGATGGCGCGATAGACGCCGTCGACGTTGAGCGTTGTCGAGCCGTTCTGGTCCGATGTCAGCCTGATGGTGTCGCCTATCGACAGATCGAGACCCTCTGCCACGTAGTCGGGAACGAGCGCGCCGGCTCCCAGTGCGCCGTCGAGGATCTCGATCTGCGATGTGGCTCCCTCCCCGGCGAAGACTCGGACCTCACGCAGGTCCGATGGGTTGTCCGCGTCGGCGAGCGACACGGGTGCCGTGATGGTCGTTCGGACCGGCTCGGTAAGGTACGGATCGGACGCGGCCAACCGGTTGAACGCGTTCTCGGTCTTCTCCGCGAGCTCGCCCTGCCTCCCGCGCCCCGGCAGCGGCATCGCGCCGTTCCTGTACGAGACCCCGGCCGCCCACCGCGTGTACGCGGGATCCTCGATCCTGCCCTCGATCAGCTCCGTCGCCGAGGCCGAGATGAACAGCGGGTAGGCCGCGGCCGCTAGCGAGAGCAGGAGCCCGCCGACGGCGAGCGACGCGAAGAGCCCCGGATAGCGGAACAGGACGATGGGCGCCTTGGACCAGAGCGGGTCGATCCCGCCGCGCGATCGCGGCCGACGGCCGCCTGTCTTCGCCAT
>DATFEU010000084.1:0-2019 GCA_035250725.1 Actinomycetota bacterium | reverse complement strand
CGTGCCCGAGGACCCTCGGATCCTGTGGCGCTACCCCGCCGACGGGAGCCTGTGCTCGATCTCGACCGACCAGGAGGGGCCGAGGGAGTGGTGCGGCACCGGGTGGACCGGACAGCCGAACGTGATCGTGGGCGACGGCGGGCGGGTCGAGGTGCGGATCAATGCGTACGACGGCGCCTACCACTTCCTCGACGGCCGGACCGGGGAGCCGATGCGCCCGCCGCTCCAGACCGGCGATCTCGCGAAGGGCTCGGCCACGAGCGACCCGGACGGCTTCCCGCTGTACTACGCCGGTTCCCGCGACGACTTCCTGCGCGTGATCGCGCTCGACCGTCCGGCGCCCACGGTGCTCTGGGAGCTGAACGCCGAGACCAGCGTGCCGAACCCGCTCTGGAACGACGACTGGGACGGCGCCCCGCTCGTCGTCGGTGACTACCTGCTCGAGGGCGGGGAGAACTCGTGGTTCTACGTGATCCGCCTGAACCGCGATTACGACGGGCGCGGCAAGGTGACCGTGGATCCCAAGGTGGTGCTCGCGGTCCCCGGGTTCGACGAGGCCCTGCTCGACGCGCTCCCGGACTCGAACGTCTCGATCGAGAGCTCGGTGGCGTTCCACGACGGCGTGGCGTACTTCGCGAACTCCGGCGGGCTCGTGCAGGGGTGGGACATCTCGCGCATCCTGGACGGGGGTCGGAAGGCCGAGCGGGTGTTCCGGTTCTGGACGGGGGAGGACACCGACGCGAGCGTCGTGATCGACGAACAGGGATACCTGTACGTTGCGAGCGAGCTCGAGCGGTTCACGGATCGATCCCGCCAGGTGGGCCAGCTCTTGAAGCTCGACCCGCGCCATCCGAAGCACCCTGTCGTGTGGTCGTTCCACATCCCCGAGGAGGGGGCGGACGGCGCGGGCGGCGCATGGGCCACCCCCGCGCTCTCCGGCCGGATGGTCTACGTCGCAACGAACTACGGCGACCTGATCGGGCTCGAACGCCGGAGTGGCAGGGAGCGGTGGCGGATCCACCTCGCCGGCCCGACATGGTCCTCGCCGGTGGTGGTCGACGACGTGCTGCTCCAGGGCGATTGTGCCGGAACGCTGCATGCGTTCGACGTCTCGAAGCCGCTCGTCGAGCCGCCCGAGCTTTGGTCGCTCTCGCTCGGGTCGTGCATCGAGTCCACACCCTCGGTGCTCGAGGGAACGATCTGGGTGGGGACCCGGGGCGGCGGGGTCTACGCGATCGGCGACCGGCGAGGCTGACGGCTCGCGAGCCGGCTCACCCGATCAGCCGGTCGAGGCCGAGCAGCTCGCGGATCTCGTTCGTGCGCCACACGACGAGCGCGACGCCCCCGGCGATCAACAGCGCGAACCCGACCGCGCGCACGAGCGCCCGACGCCGCAGCGGACCGAAGCCCTCGGCAACGTAGCCTGCGAGGAAGCCCGCGACGATCCCTCCGAGGTGCGCGCGCCAGTCGATCCGTCCGTTCGCGATCGCGAGCACCGCGTTCAGCAGCATCAGCATCGCGGCCGAGCGCAGGTTCGCGGACGCGAGCGCCAGGTGTCGCCGCCGGTAGTTGTAGGCGACGAACGCCCCGAAGATCCCGAAGATCGCCCCGGAGGCGCCGACCGCCAGCGCGTCGATCGGCCCGAACGCGTACGAGGCCGCGCTCGCGAGGAACCCCGTCACGAAGTAGATCGCGACCATGTTCGCTCGGCCGAACTCCTGCTCGACCGAGCGTCCGAACAGCCACAGCGCATAGGCGTTGAACGCGAGGTGCAGCAGGTTCGCGTGCAGGAACATCGAGGTGAACAGCCGCCAGAACTGGCCGGTCGCCACCGCGGGCGGGAACATCGCGCCCATGTCGAACAGGACCTGGGACGGCGGTCCGTTGAACAGGGTCTGCGGCCCTCCCAGGATCACCTCGATCAGGAAGGGCACGGCGATCGCGACGAGCAGGACCTTGGTCGGGCTGAGGCCGCCGCGGAACGGCCGGCCGGGGCCCTGCCGGAACTCGCGACGGGCG
>DATFEU010000073.1:0-14663 GCA_035250725.1 Actinomycetota bacterium | reverse complement strand
CTGAGCACGCTCGCCCATCTCGGCCACTGTCCCAGACCCGCGGAGGTTGGCCGTGGTTGGGGGTACCCTCGGGACATGTTCGGTCGCGGGTTCCGCATCGCGACGATCCGGGGCGTCCCCGTGAACGTGGACTCGTCGTGGATCTGGATCGCGGTCCTGCTCGTCGCCACGTTCTGGACACGGTTCGACTCCGAGTTCCCCGAGCTCTCGTCCGCGACCGCGTTCGCGTTCGCGATCTTCGGCGCGCTCGTGTTCTTCGGCTCGGTGTTCCTGCACGAGAGCGCGCACGCGATCACGGCTCGCCTCGCCGGGATCGAGGTGCACGGCATCACGCTCGTGTTCTTCGGAGGATTCACGGCCGCCCGAGCGGACGAGAAGGGTCCGGGCCCCGCGTTCGCGATCGCGGCGTTCGGACCAGGGACGAGCCTCGCCCTCTCCGGTGTGTTCTGGCTCCTCTCCCGGTGGACCGAGAACGTCAGCGGCCCCCTCCCCGGCCTGTTCGCCTACGTCGCCGTCGTGAACCTGTTCATGGCGGTCTTCAACGCGCTCCCCGGGCTGCCGCTCGACGGCGGCCGGATGCTCGAGGCGGCCGTCTGGCGCTTCTCGAGGGACCGGGCGAAGGCGACGCGCGTAGCAGCCCGCGCAGGCATGGTGGTCGGCGCCCTCGTGCTCGCCGGCGCGGTCCTCGAGGTCACGCGCGACGATCTCTTCGGCGCGATCTGGCTCGGGATCATCGGGCTGTTCATCCTGCAGGGAGCGCGCGCGTCCGAGCAGCGGATCGGGCTCGACGCCCGGCTCGCCTCGGCGACCGTCGCGGACGCGATGGACCCGCCGCCACCCGCGGTCCCCGCCGACATGACGCTGTCGCAGACGCTCGACCGATTCTTGCGCGGCCACGAGGGCGAGGCGTTCCCGGTGATCGACGACGGGCGGGTGATCGGGATGATCTCGTTCAACTCAGCTCGAGAGCTCGGGGGCCGCGACCCGTTGCGGCCGGCGCGCGACGCCGTGATCCCGCTCGAGCACGTACTGGTCGCGGGACCCGACGAGCCGCTCGACGAGGTGTCCGCCCGACTGGGCTCCGAACGCGCGGCGCTCGTGCTGCGCGAGGGACGGCTCGTCGGCGCGATCACGGGCGGCGGCGTCTACCGCTGGGCGGCCCGCGCGCCCTGAGGCACGATCGCCGCTCGGGGCGTGTCGTCGGACGCGGGTAGCATCGCGTCGATGGCCCCCTTTCACCCCGACCCGCAGCAGCGGTCGGTCATCGATCACACCTCCGGTCCCATGCTCGTCTCGGGCGGGTTCGGGACCGGCAAGACCGCCGTCCTCAGGGAGCGGTTCGCGCGATTGATCGAGACCGGCGCCGACCCCGAACGTGTCGCGCTCGTGGTCGGGTCGGGTCGCGCCCGCGATCGTGCCCGCGCGGCCCTGCTCGACCGGCTCGGGATCGCGCTTCCCCGACTGACCGTGGTGACGATCCAGGGCCTCGCGTTCCACGTCGTCGGCGAGCGATACGAGCAGCTCGGGTACGAGGCGCCCCCGAGGGTCCTGTCCGCATCCGAGCAACGCGACCGCGTTCGCGAGCTGCTCGAGCACGAGGACCCGGAACGGTGGCCTTCGTACGGCGGGCTGCTCCCGCTCCGCGGGTTCGCGGACGAGGTCCGGCAGTTCGTGATCCGCGCGCAGGAGGCGCTCCTGCCGCCCGACGAGATCGAACGACGCGCCGATGAACGGGGGCTCGCCGGATGGTCGGAACTCGCGGCCTTCCTCCGCCACTACCTGGCCGTCCTCGACGCCTCGAAGGAAGTGGACTTCGCCGGCCTCGTCGAACAGGCGGCCGCCGCGGCGACCGAGAGCGACCGGCCGTTCGACCACGTGATCGTCGACGACTACCAGGACACGACGTTCGGGGCCGAACGCCTGGTGGCCGAGCTCCGTCCCGAGAGCCTCGTCGTCGCCGGCGATCTCGGCGCGCACCTGTTCTCGTTCCAGGGGACGACCGACGTGCCGTTCCGCCGGTTCGTCGAGACCAACCCGGCCGCCGCCGAGGTCGAGCTCGTCACGAAGCATCGACCGACGCCGACCACCGTCGACGCGTGGCGCGCGCCGCACGTCTCCGAGCAACACGCAGCGGTGGCGCGCGAAGTGCGACGGATCCACGTCGACGAACGCGTGCCGTGGCGCGACATCGCGGTGGTCGCTCGCCGTCACGGGTCGCACGAGGCTGGGCTCCTGCGCGCCCTCGACGACGCTCGCATCCCCCGCGCGATCTCCGAACGCGGCACGTACCGACTGGCGGCCGCGACGCGGCCGTTCCTGCTCGCGCTCCGCTGGACGGTCGCCGGCCCCGAGGAGCGCGACGCGCTGATCGAACCCGTCCTCACGTCCGAGCTCGGAGGGCTCTCGCCCGCCGCGGCCAAGACCCTGCTGCGACTCGTCCGGGCCCACGGCCTCGCGCTCCGGGAGGCGCTGGACCGACCCGACCTCGCCGCGCCCGACGACGCGAACGCGCTCGCGGCGCTCGCCGCGGTGCTCTCGGAGGCCGAGTCTCACCGGGACTCCGTGCTCCGCGCGTTCCAAGCGGTGTGGCACGGATCGGTCTACGCGCGCGAGCTCGTGCAGCGCGCGGAGAACGACCACCACGCCCGCCTCGACCTGGACGCGGTCCTTCAGCTCTCCCGCGCCGCGTCGGAGGCCGGGGCGTCGCCGGATCCGTCCGTCGAGGCCTTCCTGCTTCGCCTCGGAGCGGACGACGAGGACGAGCTCGCCGCGGGCGTGGAGGTGGCCGAGGACGCGTTGCACGTCCTGACGGCCCACGCCGCGGCCGGCCGCGGGTTCGACACGGTGATCCTCGTCGACGTACTCGAGGGCGACTTCCCGAGCCTGTCGAGGCCGGAGCCGATGTTCGATCTCGGCGCGCTCGACGGGACGTCCCGGCGTTCGGAGATCAACCGCCTCCGCCTGGCGGACGAACGCCGCCTGTTCACGATGGTGTGCAGCCGGGCCCGACGGCGAGTGCTGTTCACCGCGACCGACCCGCACGGGGATCACTCGGGTGTGACGTTGCGGTCGAGGTTCGTCGAGGAACTCGGCGTCGCGTGGGTCGACGCACCGAGCACGCCGTTCCCGGAACCGGTCTCGGTTTCGGAGGCGGCGTCGGTGTGGCGCCGGAGCCTCGCGGATCCGGAAGCGCCGACGGTCGAACGGCTCTCGTCGCTCGACGGCCTCCTCGCGCTCGGCGACGACCCGGGGCGGTGGTGGTTCCAGCGCGAGTGGACCGACCTCGAGGCCGAGCCCAGGGAGCGGCTGTACCTGTCCTTCTCCCGGCTCGACACGCTCGAGAACTGCGAGCTCCAGTACGTGCTGAGCAGCGAGCTCGGGCTCGATGCGGGCGGCGGGTACCAGGCCTGGGTCGGCAGGCTCGTGCATCAGCTCATCGAGGACTGCGAGAACGGGGAGGTGGAACGCAGTCGTGAGGCGTTCGAGAAGGCGCTCGACGACCGCTGGGAGGCGGCTCGGTTCCCCTCGCTCGCAACCTCGGAGGCCGAACGCAACAACGCCAAGCGGGTGCTGATCCCCAACTGGTTCACGCGGTACGTGGATCCGGCCGCCACCGCGACGGAGCAGACGTTCGAGTTCGGGTTCGAGGGTGCGACGATCCGAGGCAAGATCGACCGTATCGGGCCGGGTCCGGACGGCGCGACGCGCATCACGGACTACAAGACGGGCCGCTCGGACGGCGCGCCGAAACCGGCGGACAGCCTGCAGCTCGGCATCTACTACCTCGCGGTCGACGGCTGCGACGACCTGGCCGAGCACCGGCCGGTGGGAGCCGTCGAGCTCGCGTACCTCGGCGGCAAGAAGAAGGACCCGTCCCTCGACGTTCGGGAGTGGCCGATCACCAAGGACGGGGAGGAGGAGTACAAGACCCGGATGCGCGAGCGGGTGGGCGCGCTCGTCGAACGGATCCACGAACTCGACCGCGACCGCCGCTACGTCGCCAGCACGACGGCGAGCTGCTTCTTCTGCAGGTTCCAAACGCTGTGCACGCGGTACCCGCAGGGCGGCGCGGTCTTCCCCATCGCCGACGCCGCGCCGGTCGAGGCGACGTTGGACGACGAGAAACGGCCCGAGGAGGCGCCCGGCGGCGGCCCGCGGCAGCTCCGCCTCGTGACATGACCGCGAACTATCCCGCACCGATCGTCGAGTTCCTCGGCGGCGAACCGACGCCGGAGCAATGGCGAGCGATCTCGTCGCCGCTCGAGCCGTACGTGGTCATCGCGGGGGCGGGCTCGGGGAAGACCTCCGTGATGGCCGCGCGCGTGGTCTACCTGGCGATGGTGGCGAGCGGGGCGTGGCCGGCCGAACACCCCGGGGTGATGCCGGGCGACGTGCTCTGCCTGACGTTCACGAACAAGGCGACCGAGAACCTGATGATCCGGATCCGCCGGGCCCTTCGGACGCTGGACCTCCCCGAAGGCGAGGAGCCCGAGATCCTCAACTACCACGCGTTCGCGGCGCAGGTGCTCGAACGACACGGGATGCTGGTCGGCCTAGAGCCCGGCGTGCGGGTCCTGAGCCAGGCCCAGAAGACGGAGATCGCGGGCCGCGTGCTCGACCTGATGACGTTCGACGAGCAGCACACGCGGTGGCAGCCGACGATCGTCGGCTACATCACGGACCTGGACGGGCAGCTCGCGAACCATCTCGTCGAACCCGAGGCCGTGATCGAGCACGTCCAGGGCAAGTTGGAGACGCTCCGCAGCGCCCCGTCGGACGAGCCGTTCCGGGCCGGCCTCGAACGGATCGAGATCGCGAGGGCGGTTCGCGTCTTTAGGGACCTGAAGGCGGAGCTCGGGGTCATCGACTTCGGCGATCAGATCGCCCACGCGGTGCGCATCGTGTCCGAGCACCCCGAGGTCGGAGCCGCCTACCGCGAACGGTTCGGCGCGGTGCTGCTGGACGAGTACCAGGACACGAACCACGCGCAGGCCGAGCTGATGCGCGGGGTGTTCGGTTCGGCGCACCCGGTGACCGCCGTGGGCGATCCCGACCAGAACATCTACGCCTGGCGCGGCGCGAGCCTGCGGAACCTGCTCGAGTTCCCCCACGAGTTCCGGCGCGCCGACGGCTCCGAGTCCGCGCGCCTCCCCCTGTACACGAACTTCCGCTCAGGCGCGCTGATCCTTGGCGCCGCGGACCGCGTGATCGGTGCGCTCCCGCCGGCGCAGCGCCCCGATCCGGACAAGGTGCTCCGGCCCTGGGAGCCGAGCGGCGACGGGGCGGTCTGGGTCGCGCACTTCGAGCACGAGATCTCGGAGGCGGAAGGGATCGCCGATGCGATCGACCACCTGCACGATACGGGGACGGCCTGGAAGGACTGCGCCGTGCTGTGCCGCACGCACCGGCTGTTCGAGGCACTGCAGCTCGCGTTCGCCGACAAGAAGGTGCCGGCGGAGTTCGTCAACCTCACCGGGCTGATCCACATGCCGGAGGTGGTCGAACTGCTCGCGTACGCCCGTGCGGCGGAGGACCCGACCGACGGCGTCGCCCTCGCGAGGATCCTTTCCGGCCCACGGTTCCGGATCGGCATGCGGGACCTCGCCCGCGTCGCGGCGTGGTCTCGCCGCAGCACCGCCACGTTCATCGAGGCGCTGGATGAGCTCGAACTCCGCGAGGACGAGGACCTCCTGGAGGACCACCCGTTCCTCATGGCCGAGGCGCTCGAGCACCTCGATCAGGTGGAGGGGCTGTCCGAGCCCGGCCGCGAACGGCTCGAGGAGTTCCGCACCGAGCTCGACGAGCTGCGTTCGGCCGCGCGCAGGCCCGTCGGACAGTTCCTCGCCGAGGTCATCCGCAGGACCGGGTTGCTCGCCGAGCTCGACGCGGCGAGCGACGCCGAGATGGCGTCGGCGCGCCGGCGCAACCTCGCCGCGTTCCTCGAACAGGTGCACGCGTTCCAGCCCGTTGAAGGGGAGCTCACCCTGCGAGCGTTCCTCGAGTACGTCGACTCGATCGAGGACGACCGCGAGTGGACGCCCGTCCAGCCGAGCGAAGACGACTCGGTGAAGGTGATGACCGTGCACGCGGCCAAGGGCCTCGAGTTCGACAACGTGTACGTGCCGGGCTTGGCCCGGGGCCTGTTCCCGGACGCGCGGATCCAGCAGAACCCCGCCCGCAAGGGGAGCTCACTCGACGTCGAGCTCCGGCGCGACCGGGACCTGCTTCCCACGTTCGAGGGCAACATGAAGGCCTTCACCGACGAGCTCCGGAACCAAGAGGAGTACGAGGAGCGACGGGTCTGCTACGTGGCCCTCACGCGCGCCCGGCGCCGTCTGTTCGTCTCATCGGCGAACTGGTACGGGGAGACGCACCGGGCCAAGGGCGCGGGGTCGTTCTTCCTCGAGCTGAAGCGGTGGGGCGAGGAGGCCGGAGCGCGCGTGACGTTCGAGGGCGGCGACGGGGACGCGGACGACGACCGTGCCCAGACCAATCCGCTCGCGGGGTATCGTCAGCGGTTCGTCCGCCCATGGCCGGGGCCTGCACGACCCGACGATCGGGACGAGCTGTTCGCGGAGGGGTGGCGCCGGGCCGCCGCGGACGCGGCGGCCGCGGGCCGGGTGAGCGAACGCCACCTGGACTCGCTCACCGACAAGGAGCAGAAGGCTTTCGCCGACGCGTCGGCAGGGCGGCGTACGCTGGCCACGCACCTCGTCGCGCAGGAGTCCGAGATGGACGAAGCGCCGCCGGGCCCGTCCTCGGTCTCGGTCGGCGGACTGATCGGCTACGCCCGCTGCCCGAAGCTGTACTACTGGTCCGCCGTCCGACCGCTCCCGACCTTCGCCGGGCCGAGCGCGCGGATCGGGACCGAGATCCACCGGTGGATCGAGATGAAGTCGCGCGGACAGGCGACGCTCCTGGAGGTCGAGGACGAGCCGGACGTGACGGCCGAGGAACTGGCCGGTACGCCGGGGAGGCTCGAGGACCTGCGCGGCGCGTACCTGCGGAGCAGGTTCGGCGACATGGTTCCCCTGTTCGCTGAACGACCCTTCCTCCTGCCGCTCGAGGGCGTCACGATCAAGGGCCGGATCGACGCGATCTACGGAGCCCCCGACGGCCCGTGGGAGGTCGTCGACTACAAGACCGGCCGGCTCCCCGCCGAGGACGACCTCCTCGCGCGCATGCAGCTCGACCTGTACGCGCTCGCCTGCATCGAGGTCTGGCACAAGGCGCCGGAGGACCTTCGCCTCACGTACCTGTACCTGTCGTCGGGCGAGGAGCGTTCGCACACGATCGAGGACGTCGACGCGGTCCGCGGGCGCATCGGCGCGTGGCTCCGAGGGATCGGGACCGGCGAGTTCGAACCGACGCCGGGAGACCAGTGCCGCTGGTGCGACTTCCGGCCGTTCTGCGCGCCCGGCCAGGCGTGGTTCGACGCCAACGGCTCCGGCTGACGATCAGGACGAGGAGTCGAGCCGCTCGACCTGCTCATCGAACGTCGCGTACGCGGCGGCCGGGTCCCATCCACCCGTGATGCGCTCCGCGACGAAGCGCGCGGCCACACCGAGCTCCGCCGTCCGCGTCAGCAGGGCCGCGCGGAACCACGCCGACGAACCCGGCTCGAGCATCACCTCGCCGTGCGTGCCGGGAGGCCGGAGCGAGGGGTCGTCCGTCACGACCGGCGTCGGACGGAGGAGCCGGTCCAGGCCCGCGACGTCCTCGAGCACCTCGAGTGAGGGCCGCCCGTCCGTCCACGTCGCGACCGCGACCACCTTCTCCGGATCCTCCGGCCTGTAGAGCTCGGCTCGCACGCGCGACCCGGTTACCCGGACGCCGGACGTTCCATCCGGCGAAGGAGCGCCGCCGCGTGCTTCAGCAGCCTCGCGGTGACCTTCGGCTCGGACTCGAGCAGGGACCGGAAGTCCTTCCTCGAGAGCGTGAGCGCGCTGAGCGGGGTCTCGGACTTCACCGTTGCCGTTCGCGGCCCACCGTCCATCAGCGAGATCTCGCCGAAGAAGTCGCCGGGCAGCAGTCGCGCGACCGTGCGACCGTCCTTGCCGATGACCTTCGCCTCGCCCCGCGTGATCACGTAGAAGGTCTCGCCGGCCTCGCCGTGGCGCACCACGGCTGCGCCCTCCATGAATCGTTCCTCTCGCATGCGGTCGGCGAGACGCTTGATGAACCGAGGCGGCAGGTCGGAGAACAAGGGAACCTGCGCGAGCGCATCCCGTCCCTGTTTGGACACCTCGGGTCCACTCCTTCCGGATCGCGGAGCCGACCGGTCGCGCCGAGCGGCTCGGGCCGAGTGCTTCGGGATGCGCAGCCTACCCCGAGCGGCACCCGCTGTCGAAGGGCGCATGGCGTGTCGGCGGTGACCGCTAGGGTGCGGCACGCGGGGGTCGAACGATCGCGAGGTCGGAGCATCGACGGGATCGAACGGATCGAGGATCGGGCGGCCCGCCGATTCCCCCACGGCGAGGTCATCGTCCATCAGGGTGACGGCTCGACGTGCCTGTTCCTCGTCACCGGGGGAGCGGTACGCCTGTCTTCGGTGACGTCGGCCGGTAGAGAGGTCGTCGTCGGGTTACTCTGCCCCGGCGACGTTTTCGGCGAGTCGGCCCTGCTCGGTCACCCGTCGGCGGTCGAGGCTCGCGCCGTCGGCCGCACCACGCTCGTCGCCGTGCCGCTCGCCTCGCTCCGGTCGCTGCTCGAACGCAACCCCGCGACCGCGGAACAGCTCCTCCGACTGATCGCCGCCCGCCTACATCGAACGTCGAGGGCGCTCGAGGAGGCGCTGGTGGGCGACCTCCCCTCGAGGATCCTCGGACGCCTCCGCGAGCTCGCCGCCGGTCACGGCGTGCGCGAGCCCGAAGGGGTGCGTCTCACGGTGCCGATCACCCAGGTCGAGCTTGCGAGGATGGTCGGTGCGTCGCGCGAATCGGTCAGCCGCAGCGTGGGCGCGCTCGCCGCGAAGGGCCTCGTGCGATCGGAGCGACGCCGGCTGGTCCTCACGGAGCCCGCCGTCCGCGACGGCGAGCCGGATCGTTAGCTCGACTCCTGCAGGACCGCCAGGCTGCACGAGTTGCACAGGCGCGCCCGCCCGCGAACCGGACGCCCGCAGCGCGCGCACTGTCGCGGTTCGATCCGGGACCACCGCACCTCGCCCTGTTCGGTGCGCTTGTCGACCCGGCCCTCGGCTCGAAGTTTCAGCAGATGCGCCAACACGGAGCGCTCGGCGAGGGCGAGGACCTCGGGCGGGTATCCCTCGTAGATCTCCGTCGCGATCTCGGCCGGTGTGCGCGGTCCCGCGTCGAGCGCCGCGAGCATCTGCTCCTCCCGCATCGCGCGATGTTCCAGGTACTCCTCGAGCTTGGCAGCCGCGTTCAGCGCCACCGGCCCGTGTCCCGGGTAGATCGTGCGCGGTCCGAGCTCGAGCATCCTGCGCAGGGATCGGAGGTACGCCACGAGGTCACCTTCGGGAGGATCGATCACGCTCGTCCCCCGACCGAGCACCGCGTCACCGGTGAACAGCGCTCGCGTGCCCCGCTCGAAGAACGCGACGTGATCGGGCGAATGCCCCGGCGTGGCGATCACGTCGAGGGTCACGCCGTTCGACGCGACCGTGTCGCCGTCGCTCGCCCGCACCATCCCGTTCGCTGGACGAGCCGCGAGCACGCGGGCGCCGGTCCACGACGCCAGCCTCGCGGCGCCCGGGGCGTGATCGGGATGGTCGTGGGTGAGCGCGATCGCGCCGACCCGGCCGGCGGTCCGTTCGACCTCGCGCAGGTGCTCCGGTGTGTCCGGCCCGGGGTCGATCACAACGGCCGGCGCGTTGCCGACCACCCACGTGTTCGTGCCCTCGAGCTCCCGGATCCCGGGGTTCGGCGCCAAGACGCGGATCACTCTCACGTCTCACCCCTGCCAGAACGTCGAGCGCGGGAGTCGCTCGAGCTCGTCGTCGTCGGGCTCGCGCGTCTGGATCCGGAGCTCCATCAGCTCGTCGACGGATCCGCAGCGAGCGAGCTCGTTCATCGTGAAGAACGTCGGCCAGTACAGGAGTCGTCGCCCCGCCCTCCAGTCCTCCAGCACCCCCCGTGGCGAGTTCCACCACGCGTCGGCGGTCTCGACCCCGTCGGGGACCGGCTCGAGCTCGGTGGCGGCTCGCAGGGCGAAGAACCTCGTGTCGAACCGCACCGGGACGACCGGCGGCGCGATCCAGTGCGCGATCTCGGGCAACTGGGCGGCGGACGGAGGCGCGTCGTCCACGGCCTCGAGCGTCCCGCTGCTCGTCAGCCCGTCCGCCGTGAGCGCGAGGGAGACCTCCTCAACGAGCTCACGCACCGCGCAGGCGCGGGCCCCCTCCTCGGGCGAGCCGAACCATCGCGCGGCCAGGTCCTCGTCCACGCCGTCGGACGCGCCGCCGGGGAACGCGACGTACCCGGGGAGGAAACGGCTCCTTCCGCTGCGCTCGAGCACGAGCACCTCGAACCCGTCCTCGCCGTCCCGCCCGACCACGGCGGAGGCCGCGCTCCTGATCGCCTCGTTCATCGGACGCATCCTCGCACGCGCCCCGGAGCCGGGCACGCGCCGCAACGCCGGAACGCGAACCGCGCGCACTACGCTTCCGGCGTGAGCGAGGGCGTCGCCGGCCGCATCCGCGAGGCGATCGCGGACCACGGACCGATCGGGTTCGACGAGTTCATGGAGCTCGCCCTCTACGGCCCCGGTGGGTTCTTCGAGCACCCCCCGGTGGGGGCCGACCGCCACTTCGTCACCAGCCCGCACGTGCATCCGTTCGTGTTCTCCCACTGCCTCCGGGACGCGTTGCTCGAGGCCTGGCACGCGCTCGGGGAGCCGGACCCGTTCGCGGTCGCGGAACTCGGCGCCGGCGACGGGACGCTGGCAGGATCCCTGCTCGAGGCCTTCGCCGAGCTCCCCATCCCCCGCGTCGACTACACGGCCGCTGAGATCAGCCCCGGGTCGCGGGAGGCGCTCGCGGCTCGAGGCCTCCGCGCCGTGTCACGCATCCAGGAGCTCGAGCCCTTCGAAGGGGTGGTCTTCGCGAACGAGCTGCTCGACAACCTCCCCTTCCTGCGCGCGAGGGGCCGCCCCAGAGGGAGCATCGAGGTTCGGGTGGGGCTCGAGGACGATCGGTTCGTCGAGGTGGAAGTCCCGTGGGAGCGGGACGACGTGCCGGCGCCCTCGCTGGACACCGACGCGGAGACCACCGTCCCGATCGGAACGTTCGCGATGCTCGACTCGCTCTCGGCCGTGATGCGACGCGGCTACGTCCTCCTGATCGACTACGGGAAGGACGAAGGGCCCGTCGGCGCGGCGCGCGGCTACCGGGACCACCGGCTGGTGAGCGATCTCGTCGCGTCGCCCGGCGAGAGCGACATCACGGCGGGCGTCGAGATGACGGCGGTCGCGGAGCACGCACGGCGGCGCGGGCTCCGGCCGTTCGATCCGGTCGCCCAGGCGGACGCGCTGCGGGCCCTCGGGCACGAACGCTGGGAGCGCACGATGCGGGAGATCCAGTCGATGCTCCAACAGGCGGGGCGGGGAGCCGAGGCGGTCCGCGTCTGGCAGGCGCGCAGCCGGGCGGGCCTGCTCGCCGACCCTTCCGGGTTCGGCGGTTTCTGGTGGCTGGTGGTCGCGACCGAGGGCCTGCCTGCGCCCGGATGGCTGGATCGCATCCTCGGTTCGACCGATCGCGAAGACCCCGGCTAGACACGAGGTCAGCCTCGCGGAGTCGGTCAGCGATCGACGTCGCCGACCACGAAGAAGATCGAGCCGAGGATCGCGATCAGGTCGGGGAGGAGCGTTCCCGGGAGCATCGCCGGCAGCACCGAGATGTTCGAGAACGAGGGGGTGCGCATCTTCAGCCGGTACGGCTGCCGCTTCCCGTTGCCGACGAGGTAGTAGCCCATCATGCCGAGCGGGTTCTCGGTCCGCACGTACACCTCGCCCTCCAGCGAGAGCTTCTTCGGGAGCTTCCCGGCGATGAAGTCGCCAGGAGGCAGCCGCTCCATGCACTGCTCGATGATGTTGCATGATTCGTGCATCCGCTGGACGAGCACCCACAGCCGGTCGTACGAATCGCCGTTGCGCCCGACCGGGATCTGGAACTCGACGTCGCCGTAGCGCTCGTACGGCTCGTCCTTGCGGGGATCCATCGCGACGCCGCTCGCCTGGGCCGTCGGGCCAGAGCAGCCGTACGCGATCGCCGTCTCGGGCGGGAGGACGCCGATGCCCTTGGTGCGGGCGAACACGATCTCGTTGCCCATGACGAGGTTCTCGAAGTCCTTCAGCTTCTTCCGGATGGCGGCCAGGACCTCGGCCGACTGCTTCAGCCAGCCGTTCGGCAGGTCGTCCTTCAGGCCGCCGGGGCGGACGTAGGAGAAGTGCATCCGCGCGCCGGTGGCGGCCTCCATCAACCCCTGGATCAGCTCGCGCTCGATGAACGCGTAGAAGAGCGGCGTGATCGCCCCGAGCTCGAGCGGATACGAACCCACGAACATCAGGTGGTTCAGCACCCGGTTCCATTCGGCCAGCATCGTCCGGATCCAGCTCGCGCGCTCGGGGACCTCGATGCCGGCGAGCCGCTCGACTGCCATGATCCAGCCCAGCTCGTTGTTGAACGCGGACAGCCAGTCGTGTCGGTTCATCAGCACGAGCACCTGCCGGGTGTCGCGGTATTCCGCGAGCTTCTCCGCCGCGCGGTGCATGTATCCGATGATCGGCTCGGCCCGGATGATCACCTCCCCGTCGAGCTCGAGCACGATGCGGAGCACGCCGTGGGTCGAGGGGTGCTGCGGCCCGATGTTGAGGATCATCTCCTCGGTCCTCAGCGTTCCGGGCGGCACGACCTCGATGTCGACGCCCCCGCCACGCACCATCCAGTTCTCGGCGGCGGCGGTGAAGGCGGCTCGCTCTTCCGTGTCCACCGCCATCCATCCTGCCACGGAACCCGGAGGCCGACCAACGCGGGGCGCCGTCGCGCCGGTAGTACGCTGGCCGCGCGATGGCCCCAGCCGAACGCGCCTCGGCCGAACGTTCTCGTCCCACGAAGGACGGTGCTTCGCAAGCCGGGCCGCGCAGGCGCATCCCGTCCGTCGACGCGCTGTTGCGTTCGGAGCCCGGGCGTCGCGCCGCCGCGACGTTCGGCCGGCCGCTCGTCAAGCACGCGATCTCGGAGGTGCTGGATCGCGTCCGGGCCGACGCCGAGCGGGGGGTGGAACCCCCCGAGACCGAGGTGATCCTCGCGAGGGCGCTCCGGATCGCGTCGGATGTGGCGACCGGTCTCGTCCGAACGATCAACGCGACCGGCGTGGTCCTGCACACTGGCCTCGGACGGGCGCCGCTGCCCGAGCGCGCCGCGAAGGCGGCCGGGCGAGCCGGGCAGGGCTACGTGGACCTGGAGATCGACCGCGACACCGGGCAGCGGGGCCGGCGATCCACGCGCTCGGAGCACCTCCTGCAGGCGCTCACCGGCGCCGAGGATGCCCTCGTCGTGAACAACGGTGCGGCGGCGCTCCTGCTCGCGCTCGCCGCCCTCGCCCGCGGCAAGCAGGTCGTGGTATCGCGCGGCGAACTGATCGAGATCGGCGGCGAGTTCCGGATCCCCGACATCCTCGCCGCCTCGGGTGCGCGGCTCGTCGAGGTCGGCACCACGAACCGCACCCGGACATCCGACTATCGCACCGCGATCACCGACCGGACCGCGCTGTTGCTGAAGGTCCACCCGAGCAACTACCGGGTCGTCGGGTTCACGCAGGCGCCCGCGCTGGGCGAGCTCGCGACGCTCGCGCGGCGCTCGGGGATCCCGCTCGTCTACGACCTCGGCTCCGGCCTGCTCGACCGGCCGCCCGGCTGGATGACCGACGAGCCGAGCGCGGCCACGGCCCTCGGCGAGGGTGCCGACCTCGTGGTGTTCTCCGGCGACAAGCTGCTCGGCGGCCCGCAGGCCGGCATCGTGCTCGGCCGGGCGGAGCTCGTCGAACGCCTCCGGCGCCATCCGGTCGCCCGCGCCGTGCGGGTGGACAAGATGCAGGTAGCCGCCCTCGACGTCGTGCTCGGGTTGCACGCGGCGGAACGCCGGGACGAGCTGCCCGTCTGGCGGATGCTGCGCGAGTCGCCGACCGAGGTCCGCCACCGCGCCGAGCTGCTCGCGCGAGCCCTCGACGGGGACCTCGAGGGCGCCCACGTCGTGGCGAGCGAGTCGACCGTCGGCGGGGGGTCGGTGCCCGGTATCGCCCTGCCGTCGTTCGCCGTCGAGGTCCGGGCGCCGGACCCCGGCGCGATGGCCGCCCGGCTCCGCTCGGGCTCGCCGACCGTCATCTGCCGCGTGAACGACCGCGGCGTGCTCCTCGACCTCCGGACCGTGGCGGGCGACGACCTGCCGGACCTCGTGCGAGCCGTCCGATACGCGCTCGAAGGGGACGACCTGCCGGATGGCTGAGGGTTCGGCGCGCGATCTCGTCGTCGCGACCGCCGGCCACGTCGATCACGGCAAGTCGAGCCTGATCCGCCGGCTCACGGACATCGATCCCGACCGCCTGGCCGAGGAGAAGCGCCGCGGGCTCACGATCGAGCTCGGGTACGCGTGGTGCACGCTCCCGTCGGGGATCGAGGTCGGATTCGTCGACGTGCCCGGGCACGAA
>DATFEU010000071.1:0-7269 GCA_035250725.1 Actinomycetota bacterium | reverse complement strand
AGGCTGAGGAACGCGTCCTGGACCACCTCCTCGGCCTCGTGGTGGTCACGGGTGACGAGCCGCATCCGTCGGTAGAGCGTCTCGCCCTCGGCCGCGAAGAACTCGTCGAACGACGGCGCGACCGCCGGGGCGGACGCCTCCGGGTCCGGAACGAGGCTGAGGGGGCGCTGCGACATCCTCACGGAAGGATCCCCCGGCCCCCGGGATCGTTTAGCCCGGATGACCGCCGGGACCGAGGCGTCGGCACGGAGGATCCGCGCGGCGTCAGGCCGCCGCGGACCCCTCGACGCGGGTCTTGATGTTCGCGAGGTCGTTGTGGAGGCCCTTCGGGATGTCCCTCGAGAGCTTCCAGCCCGTCACCTTCGCAAGCAGGGTCGGGTCGACCATCTCGGCGCCCTTCGTCAGCGTCGTGGAGCCGCCGGCCTCGTCCAGGGAGAACCAATGATGGACGCGGCCGAGTGCTCCGGTGGAATCCCATGCGAACGTCTCGTTGGGCGTGATCTCCGTGATCATGCTCTGTTCACGCTGGGTCCCGAAGAGCTTCGCGGTCGTCGAGAACGTGGTCCCCACGTGGACCGGCCCCTCGGTCGACTTCGTGACCTCGAGACCGTGTCCCGCCCACTCACGATGCCGGGTGAAATCGGCCACGTACTCGAAGACTCGATCGGCGGGCGCCTGGATCGAGATCCGGTCCTCGAATCGCTTCATGCTTCCTCTCCTGCACGAGCGGGTCTGAGGCGTGAGGCCGTTGGTGGGAGGAGGAGGATTCGAACCTCCGTAGGCTATGCCGGCGATTTTACAGACCGCTCCCTTTGGCCACTCGGGCATCCTCCCGCCCGCGGAAGGATAGCAATGGGGGTTCCTCACCTCCATGGTTAGGATGCCGACATGGCCAAGCAGGACTTCTCGTTCGACATCGTCTCGGAGGTCTCGATGCCCGAGGTCGCGAACGCGGTCGATCAGGCGCGGCGCGAGATCGCCCAGCGGTTCGACTTCAAGGACACCGGGACGAACATCACCCAGGACGACAAGCTGATCGAGGTGCGCTCGTCGACCGAGGACCGACTGAAGGCCGCGGTCGAGGTCTTGAGGGAGAAGGCCGTCCGCCGGGAGGTCTCCCTCAAGGCGCTCCATCTCGGGCCCGTGCAGCCCGCCGCCAAGAGCACGATGAAGCAGGTCGTCAACGTGAACACCGGCATCTCCGAGGAGAAGGCGCGCGAGATCGTCAAGTTCGTCAAGGGCCTCAAGGTCAAGGTGCAGAGCCACGTGCAGGGCGACCAGGTGCGGATCTCCGGCAAGGCGAAGGACGACCTCCAGGCCGTGATGCGGGCCGTCAAGGAGCACGACTTCGACGTCCCGCTGCAGTTCGTCAACTTCCGGCCGTAGGCCGCTCGCGTTGCATGGCAGTCCATCGCGTCAGGTAGATTGACGCACCCGACGGGAGGTGACGCAGTGGCGGACGTCGAACGACTGAAGGCGAGGGCGGCCGAGATCGCGGAGCGCGAGGAACGCAAGCTCCTCGATCGGACGCCGGGTTCGGAGAGCCTCCACGCCCGCGCGATCAAGAGCCTCCCGAACGGCGTCGCGTCGAACTTCCAGGCGAACGACCCCTACCCGGTCTACCTGCGGCGCGGCCGCGGTTCGAAGGTCTGGGACGTCGACGGCAACGAGTACATCGACTTCCACGGCGGGTTCGGCGTGAACGTCGTCGGCCACGCCCATCCCACGATCGTCGAGGCGATCCGCGAGGTTGCCGACCAGGGGATCCACTTCGCCGTCACCACCGAGGCCACGGTGGCGCTCGCCGAGGCGATCTGCGAGCGGTTCCAGCTCGAGCAGATGCGGTTCGTCAATTCGGGCACCGAGGCCACGATGGACGCGATCCGCGTGGCCCGGGCCGCCACCGGGCGAGACCGGATCGTGAAGATGGAGGGCTCGTACCACGGCCATCACGACTCGGTCCTGTTCTCCGTCGTGCCCGAGGCCGACGTGCTGGACCTTCGCTTCAACGTCGGCGCCGAGGGACGCGCCTGGTACACGACGGAGCCCACGTCCAAGGGCGTCCCGAGAGCACTGTGGGAGACCGCGATCGTGGTGCCGTTCAACGACGCGGACGCGGTCGAGCAGGCCTTCGCCGACAACCCCGACGAGATCGCCGGGGTGATCCTCGAGCCGGTGATGATGAACATCGGCCTGGTGCCGCCGATGCCCGGCTACCTCCAGGCGCTTCGGGACGTCTGCGAGCGGCACGGCGCGGCCCTGATCTACGACGAGGTCAAGTGCGGTGGGACGATCGCCTACGGCGGGACGACCGAGCGCTACGGCGTGCGTCCGCATCTGGCGGCCTACGCCAAGGCGGTCGGCGGCGGCGCGACGATCGGCGCGTTCGGCGGCGAGGCGCGGTTCATGGACTGGGTGACCAAGGGGGCGGCGCAGCAGGGCACGTTCAACGGGAACCCGCTCTCGGTCGCGGCCGGCCTCGCCGCGCTCACGCAGGTGCTCACGCCGGACGCATACGACCATCTCGGCAAGCTCGGGACGATGCTCGCAGAGGGGTGTCAGCGCGCGATCGACGATCACGACCTCCCGGCACACACGATGGACCTCGGGGCCAAGGGGTGCGTCTCCTACCGCAAGGAGCCGCTCACGAACTACCGGGACTTCCTCGAGACGATCCCCGAACTCTTCTACGCCTCGTTCACGTGGATGGTGAATCGGGGGATCTTCATGACGCCCGGCGACGAGGAGCAGTGGACGATCTCCGTGCAGCACACGGAGGACGACATCCGGCGCTACGTCGGCGCGTACGCGGAGTTCTGCGCCGAGCTGAGCGCGTGATGGCGTCGCCCATCCCGGCCACCCCGAACTGAGTGCGGGATGGACGCGTCGTTCGGGCGGTCCTCCTCGACCTGTACGACACGCTCGTCTGGACCGAGTGGCCGAAGCTCCGCGTGCTGATCGAGGAGCGGGCCGGGCTCGCGCGAGCAGACCTGCTCGCCGCGTTCGACCGAACGAGACCCGAGCGCAGCGTCGGAGCGTTCGGCAGCATGGAGGGCGACTTCGGGGCGGTGCTGCGTGCCGCCGGCGTCGAGGGCGCGGACGAGCAGGCGAGATCGCTCGCGGAGATCGCGACCGCGTTCCTGGAGGACGGCGTGCACCTATGGGACGACTCGCTGCCGGTCCTTCGCGAGCTCCGGTCGCGCGGCATCGGCACGGCGGTCGTGAGCAACTGCGATCACGGCACGCGAGCGGTCGTCGAGCGGCTGGGGCTCGAGGACGAGGCCGATGCCGTCGTGCTCTCGTTCGAGGCGGGGGTTGCGAAGCCGGACGCCGGGATCTACCGGATCGCCCTGGGCGCCCTCGACGCACGCGCGGAGGACGCGGTCTTCGTCGACGATCAGGCGCGCTACTGCGACGGCGCGGCCGCGCTCGGGATCGCCACCTTCATCGCCCTGCGGCACGAGGGCGCCCCGGGCGTAGGCGTGGGCGAGCCCGGCGGCCACGCGGTGCTGCGCGACCTCCGGTCCTTGCTCGACGTCGTCTGAGCCGCTCGGGGCTAGACGAGCTGCTTCTTGATCTCCGCGAGCCGCGCGACGCGCTGGTCGATCGGCGGGTGCGTCGAGAACAGGTTCGCCAGGCTCATCCCGGCCTGTCGCCCTCGGAACGGGTTCACGATGAACAGATGCGCCTCGGCAGGGCTGACGGTCGCCGGAACCGGCACCCGCTGCGCGGCGACCTCCAGCTTGCGGAGCGCGCTCGCGAGCGCGTCGGGGTCGCGCGACAGGATCGCGCCCGACTCGTCCGCCTGGTACTCGCGCGAACGACTCACGGCCATCTGGATGATCGCGGCGGCGATCGGCGCCAGCACCCACGCGAGCAGGAGGCCGAGGATGCCGAAGGAGTTCTCTCGGTCGTCCCCGCCGCCGAACCACAGGGCGAACCGTGCCAGGAACGTGATGCTCATCCCGATGGCCGCGGCCACCGAGCTGATCAGGATGTCGCGGTTGGCGACGTGCGAGAGCTCGTGGGCGAGGACCCCCCGCAGTTCGCGCTCGTCGAGGATCTCGAGGATCCCCCGGGTCACCGAGACGGCCGCGTGCTCGGGGTTGCGGCCGGTCGCGAACGCGTTCGGCTGCGCCATCTCGGAGATGTGGATCCGGGGCATCGGCATCTGGTTGGTCTCGGCGAGCTCGCGCACGATCCGGTAGAGGTCGGGCGCCTCCTGTTCGGTCACCGGCTTGGACCGCGTGGTCGCGATCGCGATCCGGTCGCTGAACCAGTACATCGAGAAGTTGAACACCAGGGCGATCGCCAGCGCGATGACGGCCCCGTTGCTGCCGCCGATCGCGGCGCCGATCAGCACGAAGAGGCCGCCGAGCGCGGCGATCAGGATCCAGGTCTTGACCCGGTTGAGACCGATCACTTCACCATCCCCTCCTTCGTGAGTGCTTCGCCTGGCCCGCGCCGCGGGTTCTGGGAGCCCCGACCGACGAGCCCTACTGCCCCACCAGGGTAGACAACGGCGGGAAATGCGCCAGCAGCTCCGGCCACAGGCCGACCGCGATGACCGCGAAGGTCGCGAGGATCGCGACGCCGGTCGCGAGGGCGGGGGTCGCGAGCGGGCGCTGGTCCTCGGCCTCGACGAAGAGCATCTGCCTGGGCACGGCGAGGTAGTAGTAGAGGCTCACGACCGAGTTCAGGACCATGATCACCGCCAACGTCGTACCGATCCCGCCGCGACCGATCGCGACCTGGAACACGAGGAACTTCGCCCAGAATCCGGCCGTGGGCGGGATCCCGCCGAGCGACACCATGAACACCGTCATCGACAGCGCGATCCACGGCGCGCGGCGCCCCAGCCCGGCGAAATCGGAGATCAGCAGGCCGCGGGACTCCCTGGCCATCGCGATCACCACCGCGAACGCCCCGAGCGTCATGATCGCGTAGATCAGGATGTACGTGACCGCGGCCGCGAACGCGTCCTGATTGATGCTGGGATCGGCCGACACGAGCGCGAACGGCAGCAGCATGTACCCGGCCTGGGCGATGCTCGAGTACGCGAGCAGTCGGACGATCTGCCGCTGCTGGAGCGCGACGAAGTTCCCGATCGTCATCGTGAGGATCGACAGCGCCGCGAAGATCGGCGTCCAGAACTCGTACTGCGCGGGGAACGCGACGAACATCAGCTGCAACAGGCCGGCGAACCCCGCGGCCTTCGATGCCGTGGCGAGGAACGCAGCGACCGGAACCGGAGCGCCCTCGTACGTGTCGGGTGCCCAGAACTGGAACGGCACCGCGCTCACCTTGAACGCGAACCCGGCCACGATGAACAGGATCGAGGCCAGCACGAGCGTCTCTTGGCCCTCGGGGAGCGCCACCGACAGCGCGCTGCCGATCTCGGTGAGGCTGAGCGAGCCGGTCACGCCGTAGAGCAGGCTCATCCCGTACAGCATCACCGCCGTCGAGAGCACGCCGAACAGGAAGAACTTGATGCCGGCCTCGTTCGACCTCGGATCGGACTTGCGGAACGCGGCGATCAGGAACCCGGGGGCCGAGACGAGCTCGAGCGCGATGAACAGGAGGAGCAGGTCGCGGGACGAGGGCATCATCATGCAGCCGAGGAACGCAGTGAGCAGCAGGAAGTAGTACTCGCCCTGGTAGAAGCGGCCCTCCTGGAAGTATCGGAGGGAGACCAGGAGGACGATCATGGCGACGGACAGGAAGAAGGTCTTGAACAGGATCGCGAAGTCGTCGACCACGTAGGATCCGCCGAAGGTGCTCCGCTCGTCGCCGATCAGCGTCAGCGTCGCGATCAGCGAGGCGACGACGCCCGCGAACGCCAGCCACATCGTGAGCCACTTGCGCTTCGACGACAGGAACGCGTCGGCGATCAGGACGAGCACGATCGTCCCGGACATGATCAGCTCCGGGAGGATCGCCGTGTAGTCGATCGCCTGGTTCATCGCTCGTGCGTTCCGCCCTCGTCCCTACGACCCGAAGAGCGAGCTCAGTGCGTTCACCGAGTCCTGAGTGACCCCCGTGAGCAACCTCGGGAACAACCCGAACGCCACGATCGCCACGAGGAGCGGGACCCACGACACCCACTCGACCGCGACGATGTCCGGGAAGGCCTCGCCCTTCCACTTCTCGGGCAGCGTTCCCATGTTGACCCGCTGCAGCATCCACAGGAAGTAGCCCGCGGTCAGGATCGTCCCGATGCCTCCGGCGATCATGAAGAACCGGAACCATCCGGTGAGCCCGGCGTCCACGAGGATCTCGGCCGGGCTGAACGACGACAGCAGCGCCATCACCTCGCCCCAGAACCCGGCGAGGCCCGGGAGCCCGAGCGACGCGATCGCGACGAACGCGAACACCCCGCCGAGGTACGGCAGCTTCTGCATCAGCCCGCCACCGATCTCGGCGATCTCGCGGGTGTGGTAGCGGTCGTAGACCGACCCGACGCAGAAGAACAGCATGCCGGTGATCAGGCCGTGGGCCACCATGCCGAAGATCGCGGCGTTGATCCCGATCGACGTGAGCGTCGCGATCCCGAGCATCACGAAGCCCATGTGCCCGACCGAGCTGAACGCGATCAGGCGCTTCAGGTCCTTCTGCGCGAGGCACGCCAGTGCCGCGTACACGATCGCGATCGCCGCCAACAGGCCGATCCACGGTGCGTACTTCTCGGCCCCGTACGGCAGCACCGGCAGCGCCACACGGACGAACCCGTACGTGCCCATCTTCAGCATGATCGCGGCCAGCAGCACCGAACCGATCGTGGGCGCCTCGGTATGGGCGTCGGGCAACCACGTGTGGAACGGCCACATCGGCACCTTCACGGCGAAGCCCAGCGCGATCGCCCCGAAGACGACGAGCTGGAACGAGTTCGAGAACCCTCCGGATGCACCGAACTCCTGGAGGGCCACGAGGTCGAACGTGTGCTGGCCGCCACCCAGGTCGGAATTGAAGTACAGCGCCAAGAAGCCGAGCAGCATGAAGACGGATCCGAACAGCGTGTAGAGGAAGAACTTGATCGCCGCGTACTCGCGGTTCGCGCTCCCCCAGATCCCGATCAGGAAGTACATCGGGACCAGGACGAGCTCCCAGAACACGAAGAACAGGATGAGGTCGAACGCGATGAAGGTGCCGGCCATCCCGGTCTCGAGCAGCAGCATCAGCGCGATGAAGCTCTTCGTCTTCCCCGGCTTCGGCACGAACCGCCAGGTGTAGATCGCGCACAGGAACGAGATCACGAACGTGAGGACGAAC
>DATFEU010000069.1:0-3023 GCA_035250725.1 Actinomycetota bacterium | reverse complement strand
GCCTTGATCGCCGCGGTCTCCGCGGCGTCGTTCAGCGGCGTCGAGGTGCCGTGGGCGTTCACGTACGTGACGGCCTCCGGCTCCTCGCCGGCGTCCCGGAGCGCCCAGGTCATCGCGAGCGTCGCCCCCGAACCCTTCGGATCGGGAGCGGTGATGTGGAACGCGTCGTCGGACGCCCCGTACCCGGCCACCTCGCAGTAGACGCGCGCGCCGCGCGCCTTCGCGTGCCGCTCGGACTCGAGGATGAGCGTGCACGCGCCCTCCGAGAGCACGAACCCGTCACGGTCGGCGTCGAACGGCCGTGACGCGGTCGCCGGGTCGGGGTTCTTCGTGAGCGCGGTCATCTGCGCGAACGCCGCGACGGTGAGCGGCAGGGTCGCCGCCTCCGAACCCCCCGCGATGCAGAGGTCGAGGTAGCCGTCGCGGATGTAGCGCAGCGCCTCGCCGATGGCGTGGTTGGACGACGAGCACGCTGAGACCGTGCAGAGGTTCGGTCCGGTGAAGCCGTAGCGCATCGCGATGTGTCCGCTCGCCGCGTTCGCCATGAGCGCGGGCACCATGAACGGCGAGACCCGTCCCGGTCCCTTCTCGAGGAGCACGGTGTGCTGCGTGAGCAGGGTCTCGATGCCTCCGATCCCCGTCGCGAACACGACCCCCGCGCGCTCGGCCGGGACCTGGGGCTCGGCGGCATCGGCCCACGCGAGCGCCGCCGACGCCATCGCGTAGTGGACGAAGCGGTCGGTGCGGCGGATCTCCTTCGGGTCGAGCCAGGGGCTCGGGTCGAACCCGGGGATGTCGCCGGCGACCGACACGGGCAGGTCGGTCGTGTCGAACCTGCTGATCGTGTGGATGCCGTTGCGTCCCGACGTCAGGCCCTCCCAGAACTCCTGGACGCCGGTGCCGACCGGCGTGACCGGCCCGATCCCGGTGACGACGACCTTCTCAGCCATCGGAGGTCACGACACCCCGAGCTTCTGGTGGACGAGGGTCACGGCCTGGCCGACCGTCTTCACGCCCTCCATCTCCTCCTCGGGGATGTCGATGTTCCACTCCTCCTCCAGCGCGAGCACCGCCTCCACGAGGTCGAGCGAGTCGGCGTTCAGGTCCTCGGCGAACCGAGCGTCCGGGACGACCTGCGCCTCGTCCACGGCGAGCTGCTCGGCGAGGACCTTCCGCACCCGGCCCTCGATCTCTTCCTTGTCCATCGATCCTCCTGTCGTTCCCTTCGTGCCAGACCGACCCATGCTATGGGCTCCGGGAGCCGGCGACTATGCGGTGAGGCCGCCGTCGACCGGCAGCGCGACCCCGTTCACGTACGACGCCTCCTCGGACATCATGAACCGCACCACGCCGGCGACCTCCTGCGGCGAAGCGGCGCGCCCGATCGGCGTCTGCTCGAGGAAGTACGTCCTGGCCTGGTCCGAGATGTTCGAGGTCATCTCCGTCTCGAGGAAGCCGGGGCAGAGCGCGTTGACCGTGATGCCCCGACCCCCGACCTCATGTGCCAGCGACCGCGTAAGCCCGATGAGACCGGTCTTCGTGGCTGCGTACACGGTCTGGCCGGCGTTGCCGTGCAGGGCCACGGCGGACGACATGTTCACGATCCGGCCCCAGCGGGCGCGGAGCATCCCGCGGAGCGCCGCCTGGCAGCACAGGAACGCGCCGCGAAGGTTCGTCGCCATCGTCGCCTCGTAGACGTCCATCGGGTACTTCACGAGGAGTCCGTCGCGCGACATCCCGGCGTTGTTCACGAGCCCGGTCACCGCGCCGAGCTCGTCGGCGACCCGCCGGAACGCCTCGGACACCGATCCCTCGTCGGTGACGTCGAGTTCTACCGCGAGCGCGCGGGCGCCGTTGGCCTCGAGCGCGTCCCGCGCCTCCTTCGCCGCGGCCTCGTTCGTCCGGTACCCGAGCGCCACGACCCAGCCGTCGCCGGCGAGCGCCTCGGCGCAGGCCCGCCCGATGCCTCGGGATCCCCCGGTGATGACGGCGACCTTGCCGACGGCGTCCGTCACGGCGCGGACGCCCCCGTCCACCGGACGAGGTTCGCGCCCCAGGCCAGGCCCGCACCGAACGACGCGAGGAGCACCAGGTGGCCCTCGCGGATCCGCCCGGCGCGCCACGCCCGGTCGAGGGCGATCGGGATCGAGGCGGCCGAGGTGTTGCCGACCGACTCCACGTCGATCACGGCGCGCTCCCGGTCGATGCCGAGACGCTCGGCCACCGCGATCATGATCCGCGAGTTCGCCTGGTGGGGGATGAGCAGGTCCACGTCGTCCTGTGTGTAGCCGGACTTATCCAGCAACTCTCGGCACGCGCTCGCCATCTCGACCACGGCGCGTTTGAAGACGTCTCGACCGTTCGGCATGTGGACGGTGAGGTCGCCCGCGTCGAGCGTCTCGTGACTCGCCGGCAGCGCGGATCCGCCGCCCGGGATGATGAGGATCTCGGCCGAGCGGCCGTCCGCCCCGAGGACCGAGCCGATCACGCCCGGCTCCTCCGAACGTCGCAGGACGGTGGCGCCGGCCCCGTCCCCGAACAGCACGCAGGTCGTCCGGTCGTGGAAGTTCATCACCCGCGACAGGATCTCGGCTCCCATGACGACGATCGTCTCCGCCTGCCCCGACTCGATGAACGCGGTCGCGGTCGACACCGCGTAGGAGAAGCCGGCGCACGCGGCATTCACGTCGAACGCGGGCGCCGCGATCCCGAGCTTGCGCTGGACCCAGACCGCGGTCGCGGGGATCGGCGTGTCGCCCGTCAGCGTCGCGCAGATCAACAGGTCGACCTGTTCGGGGGCGACGGCCGCCGCTTCGAGGGCCCGCCGGGCGGCCTCGGTCGCGAGATCCGACGTCGCCTGGCCCTCGACCGCGAACCGGCGTTCGGCGATGCCGGTCCGGTCGCGGATCCACTCGTCGTTCGTGTCGATGAACGACTCGAACCACTCGTTCGGCACCACGCGCTCGGGCAGGACCGAGCCCACGCCTGCGACCGTGGCATGCCGTTGCGTGCTCATCGGATCT
>DATFEU010000060.1:0-10511 GCA_035250725.1 Actinomycetota bacterium | reverse complement strand
GCCCGGCGGGTGGCGGGACTACTGGTCCCTGCTGCACCCGCCGTACACGCTGTGGCACCTGTCCTACGTCGCGATCGGCGCGTGCCTCGCGCCGACGCTCCACCTCGGGTGGCTGGCGGAGACCGTCATCGCGTTCTTCCTCGCCATGGGCCTGGCCGCGCACGCGCTCGACGAGCTGAACGGGAGGCCGCTCGGCACGAGGATCCCCGACGGCGTGCTCTGGACGATCGCCGTCGTGGGGCTGGCCGGCGCGATCGGGCTCGGCGTGCACGGGGCGGCGGAGGTCTCGCCATGGCTGTGGGTGTTCATCGGGGTAGGGACGTTCCTCGTCGTCGCGTACAACCTCGAGCTGCTCGGCGGGGCCGTGCATTCCGATGTGTGGTTCGCGCTCGCATGGGGCGCCTTCCCGGTCCTCACCGCGTACTTCGCGCAGACGGCGACGATCCGGCTGCCGGCCGTCCTGGCGGCCGCCGCGTGCGCGGCGATCTCGTTCGCGCAGCGCGTCCTGTCGACCCCCGTCCGCAGGCTGCGCCGGTCCGTCTCGAGCGTGCGGGGCGAGTTGGTGACCACGGAAGGGTCTCGGGAGCCGCTCGACGCATCGTCCCTTCGAGCCGCGCCGGAGCGAGCGCTCCGGTGGCTCTCGCTCGCGATGCCGCTCGTCGCGGGCGCGCTGCTGGTCGCTCGGCTGTAGGTTCGGATCTCCGAGAGGAGGCGGAGCATGGCGTTCCAGGGGCTCAAGACGATCGGCCAGATCCACGTGAGTGTCACCGACGTCGACCGGGCGGTCGAGTTCTACCGCGACGTCCTCGGGCTTCCGTTCACGGCCAGGATCCCCGGGCAGCCGATGGCCTTCTTCGACTGCGACGGGATCAGCCTCTACCTCGGGGTGCCCGAGACCGAGGCGTATCGCTCGCGCGGGATGATCTACTTCTCGGTCCCCGACGTGGACGAGGCGTACGCGACGCTCTCGGAGCGCGGCGTGTCGTTCCTCGATGCCCCCCACGTCGTGCATCGAGAGGCGACCTGGGAGCTCCGGATGGCGTTCTTCACCGACGAGGACGGGAACAACCTGGCGTTGATGGCCGAGGTGCCGATCGCTCAGACCGTCGGGTAGCGCAGGGGTAGTCCGGGGCGTCCCGCCGGGGCGTCCGCCAGGCTCCACCCGCCGAGGCTCGAGACGACGATCCGGTCGAGCTCGGGTCCATAGAACGCCACGTTGGCCGGCTGGTTGAGCACGACGCCGTCGGGGTCATCGGCGAACACCTCGACGCGGCCGTCGGGTGCGATCTCGTAGACGCGGTCGGGCCGGTAGCAGCCGACGAGCATCGTCCCGTCGTCGGCGAGCGCGATCCCGTCCGGTTGCGATCCGCCGAGATCGGCGATCGGCTCCGGACGGCCGGCGCCCCCGTCATCCTCGAACGGGACCCGCACGATCGCGCGGCCGTGCGACTCGACCACGAGCAGGGCGTCGCCCGCAGCGGTGAGGCAGCATCCGTTCGGGAACCGCGGGGCCGCGGCGGTCCACACCTCGGTCGCGCCGCCGGGGGCGACCCGGTACACGAGGCCGTCGTCGTCTCCCCACTCGCCCGAGTCGGTGACGTACAGGTTGCCCTCGTCGTCGAACGCCGCGAAGTTCGGGACGCGCATCGGACGGTCCACCGTGCCGGTCGAATGGGTCGAGACCGTCCCGTCCGCGGAGATCCGCATCACCGCAGCGTTGCCGAAGTCGCAGGCATAGACGTTGCCTGCCCGGTCCAACGTCAGGCCGTACAGGAACCCCCCGGTCGACGCGATCTCGTCGGCCGAACCGTCCGGCCCGATCCGGTAGACCTGCCCGGCCTCCCCGCCGGCGTAGAGGACGCCATCGGGCCCGACCGCCACGCCCTCGGGGTGATCGAGGCCGGTTGCGACCGTCCCGAACGAGGCGAGGTCGGTCGCGGGCATCAGATCGCCGTGTCGAGCAGCGAAGCGAGCTCGCCGACGCTCGATGCGCGAGCCGCCTGCCCCCCGATCTCGAGGGTGATCACCCGCTCGCCGCGCGTCCAGACGACGAGGAAGATCCGGGTGTCGTTGTGGCAGCACGGATCGGGTTCGTGGACGAAGGCCGTTCCGGCGGCCGGGACCTCGAGCCCCGGATCGAGCTCGGCATCGCCGATCACCTCATCGACGTGGTCCGAGAGCCACTCCACGTACCGCTGCGCGCCCGCCGCGGTCTCGAACTCGAGCACCCGAGCCAGCATGCGCCGGCGACCTCCGGCGACCTTGCTGAAGAGTCGCTGGGACCCGCCCGTGAACCCGGCCTCCATGAGCAGCGCCTCGAGCTCCTCGAGCTCGGCCGCGTCCGTCGCCACCGTCTGGGCGTCGAGCGTCACCGCGTCGCTCGTGGCTCCGGGTAGCGCTCCGGCGGGGATCGCTGCCGGCTCGGCGGGGACGGCCGCCGGCACGGGCGGAGCGTCGTCGGAGCCGCAGGATGCCGCGACCAGCAGTGCCAAGGTCGCGGCGGCGGTCACCGCTCGTCGCACGGTTGCCCTCTCGTGAAAGTGGCGCACCCGGTGGGTTCGGGGCATGATACGGGCCTTCAGGGGGATGGGGGTTCTCGCATGCAGATGGATGGGCACGGGACGAACATGGAACGCATCCTGCGGGCATCGCTCGGGCGCCGCGACGTCCTGAAATACGGCGGCATCGCGGCCGTCCTCGCGGCGTGCCGCCGGGCGGAGGAGACCGGCGGGGGAGGCGGGGGTGCGACGAGTGCCACCGGAGACGCCGTCGTCCATCCGCCGATCGGGGAGGAGCCCGGCGGCCTTCAGGTGTTCGACTGGTCCGGATACGGCAACGGCGACTTCTACCCGAAGGAGGAGAAGCAGTTCCTCTGGCAGGCGTACCAACAGGCCACCGGCGACACGCCCGAGTTCATCCTGTTCGAGAACGACGACGCCGGCTACACGGACGTCGCCGCGGGCTCGCGGTACGACGTCGTCCATCCGTGCGGCTACAAGTACCGGGACTGGGTCGACCTCGGCGTGATGCAGCCCTGGGACACCTCCCTGATCTCCAACGCCTCCGCCCTGAACCCGAACCTCATGGAGTCCGGGGTCGTCGACGGCCAGCAGTACTTCATCCCGCTCGACTGGGGGTTCATCGCGCCGCTCGTGAACCTCGATCACGTCGACGTTCAGGAGGAGTCGTTCGGGATCCTGTTCGACGACCGGTACGAGGGCAAGATCTCCTGGGTCGACACCTCGAACATGATGTACATCGGCGGCATGTTCCTCGGGGTCGCCGATCCGTTCGACATGACGGACGAGGAGCTCACCGAGGTGCGGGACTTCCTCGCATCGAAGAAGCACCTCGTGAAGTTCTTTTGGAACCAGTCGTACGACTTCTGGCTCGCGTTCAAGCGGGAGGAGGTCTGGATCGGCTACGCGTGGCCGGACACCGTCGGCTACGCGGACGCGCGGGGGATGAACTACCGGTACATGGAGCCGAAGGAGGGCCGCGTCTCCTGGGTCTGCGGCATGGGGTTGTTCTCCGACACGCAGAACTACCACCACGCGCACGAGTACGTGAACTCGTGGGCGAGCACGGAGGCCGCGGAGTTCCTCCTCGGCTACTACTACTACGGGCATACGAACACCGAGGCCGATCTCTCGGTGGTCTCGCCGGGCGTCGTGGAGGCGCTCGGTCTCGACGACCCGACGGTGCTGGACCCGCCGCGGTCGATCCCGGAGTCGTACATCCCGCGCAGGGACGTCTACCAGCAGTACTGGAGCGAGGTCCTGGCCTCCTGACGGCCCTCCTCGCCTGAACCGGGAGGACGCGTGGCGACGCTGGAGGCCACGACCTCCGCCTCGGCCAAGGGATGGCGCCGCCGCGAGCGGCGCGGAACGGCGGGCCTCCTGTCGGCGCCCCTCGTCTGGCTGATCCTGTTCTTCGTCGTCCCGGTGGCCTTCATCGCGGCGTACAGCGTCGGCGCGGTCTCCTTGTTCCCGACCGACAGCGGCGTCATCTCGCTCGAGGACTGGGGGCGGTTCCTCGGCGGTGGCTCGATCTACATGGGGCTGTTCTGGAAGTCGATCCGGATGTCGGTGACGGTCTCGGTCGTCGTCGTGCTGCTCGCGTATCCGGTCGGGTACTTCCTCGCGCTCTGCGCGCCCAAGCGCAAGTACGTGCTGCTCCTGCTGATCATCGCCCCCTTCCTCACGAGCTTCCTGCTCCGGGTCCTCGCGTGGAAGGTGATCCTCGGCGAGACCGGCGTGCTGAACTCGTTCCTGTCGTGGGCGCACCTGCGCGAACCCGGCGACCCGATCACATGGCTCCTCTACAGCCAGGTCGCCGTGATGATCGTGCTCGCCTACGTCTGGGTGCCGTTCGTCGCGCTGCCGATCTTCGTGAGCCTGGACAACCTCGACCGCAGCCTGCTCGAGGCCGCGAGCGACCTGGGATCGAGCCGGTGGCGTGCGTTCGTGCGCGTCACGCTGCCGCTCAGCCTGCCGGGTGTGCTCGCCGCGTTCCTGTTCGTCTTCATCCCCACGATCGGTGAGTTCGTCACGCCGGCGCTCGTGGGGGGCACGAGCGGCTACATGTACGGCAACGCGATCCAGGACCTGTTCACGCGTGGTCTCGACTGGCAGACGGGGTCGGTGCTCGCCTTGTTCCTCCTGCTCGTCGTTGCCGGGCTCATGGCGATCTTCGGCCGGTTCGTGCAGGTGAGGAGCGTGGCCGCCTGATGCAGATCGCCACCTCGAAGGGCGCGCTGCTGTCCCTCCGGCTGTTCTTCGTGCTGCTGGTGGTGTTCCTCTATTTCCCGATCGCGCTGCTCGCGGTGTTCTCGTTCAACGCGGGAGACGTGGCGTTCCCGCTCGAAGGGTTCACGACCGAGTGGTACGCGCGGGTGGCCGAGAACCCCGCGCTCCGGTCCGCGCTGGAGCGGAGCGCGACGGTCGCGCTCCTCTCGAGCGTCGTCGCGGTGGGGCTGGGCGTCCTGGCGTCGTTCGCGTTGCTCCGACGGCGCTTCCGGGGGAAGGCGGCGACCTCCGCCCTGTTCTTCTCGCCGCTGGTCGTGCCGTACGTCGTCTTCGGGATCTCGCTCCTCGTGCTGTTCGCGTTCGTGGACAAGGTGCTGATCGAGGCGACGGGCTTCTACATCGGTCTCGGTCTGCATTCGGTCGTGATCGGTCACGTGGTGGTCTCACTGCCGTACACGATCCTCACGATCATGCCGCTGCTCGAGCGCCTCAGCGTGTCGCTGGAGGAGGCCTCGCACGACCTCGGGGCGAGCACCTGGCAGACCTTCCGACGTGTCACGCTCCCGCTACTCCTGCCGGCCCTCGTCTCGTCCTTCATGATCGCGTTCACGCTCTCGTTCGACGAGTACGCGATCGCCTCGTTCCTCGCCGGGACGGACCCGACCTGGCCCGTGTTCCTGTTCGGCCAGCTGCGGGTGCCGAGCCAGCTTCCGCAGCTCGTGGCGGTGTCCTCCCTGATCCTCGTGTTCTCGATGCTGCTGGTGGTCGGCGCCGAGATCATCCGCCGACTCACGGCGCGCCGGTACGGACGCGAGTTCGTCTCCCGCGGCATCGCCTAGCCGCCCTGGTCGACCGCGCGAGCCCGTAGGATTCGCCCGCCGTGTCCGAACTCCACGAGGTCGTCGGGTATCTGATCATCGGTCTCTTCACCGTGGGCTGGGTGTTCGGGCTGGTGTTGCTGATCTCGCGCCGGCAGGCGGGGGACTGGTTCTGGCGGTGGCTGACGGTCGCGCAGGTCGTCGCGATCGCACAGGCGCTCCTCGGCGCGATCCTGTTCGTGGCCGGAGGGCGGCCGACCACGTGGCTTCACTACGTCTACGGCTTCGGGCCGCTCGTGATCTTCGGGATCGGGCACCTCCTGGCTCGCGACGAGGCCTTCCGGGGTAGGCCGTGGGCGCCCTTCGCGCTCGCCTCGTTCATCTCGTTCGGGCTGTCGCTGCGCGCGCTCACGACCGGGCTCGGCATCTGACGCGGACCCGCGCGGTCGTCCGGCTCAGTCCTCCAGCTCGGCCAGTACCTCGTCCGTGTGCTCACCCAGCCTCGGGGGCGCGCGCCGGAGGGGGGGCGTCGCCCCGTCCACGTGGATCGGGTTCGCGACGAGCCGGAGTGAGCCACGGGCGGGGTCGTCGACCTCCTGGACCGTCCGCCTGCCCACGGGCGACCCGAAGACCTCGTCCACGCGCCAAACGGGGCCGCAGGGCACCGCCACCGACGTCAGCTCGGTGAGCCACTGGTCGGCCCTCCGAGCGGCGAACGCCTCCGTCAGCATCTCGACGAGGACCGTTCGGTTGCGGACGCGAGCCTCGTTCGTCTCGAACCGTTCGTCTCGCGCGAGGTCGGGCCGTCCGATGACCAGGCAGGTGCGTTCGAACAGGCGGTCGTTCCCCGCGGCTAGGATGAACGGCCTGTCGGAAGCCTCGAACAGCTGGTACGGCACGATGTTCGGATGCTGGTTCCCCATCGGCTGCGGGACGATCCCCCCGATCAGGTAGTTCGCGGCCTGGTTCACCAGGGCCGCCACGCTCGCGTCGAACAGCGAGACCGTGACGCGCGCTCCGCGTCCCGAGTCGCGCCGTCCCATCAAGGCGGCCTGGATCGCGGTAGCCGCGTACAGGCCGCAGATCACATCGAGCAGCGCGACGCCGACCTTCGTCGGTTCCCCGCCGGGATGCCCGGTGAAGCTCATGAGGCCCGACATCGCCTGCACGATGATGTCGTAGCCGGGACGTGCCGCTTCGACCTCGCCGTCGCCGAACGCGGTGAGCGAGCAGGTGACGATGTCCGGGCGTTCGGCGGACAACGTCGCGTGCCCCAGGCCGAACCGCTCCATCAGGCCGGGCCGGAAGTTCTCGACCACGACGTCGGAGGACAGCGCCAGCCTCCGAGCCGCGTCCCGGCCCTCGTCCGTCGACAGGTCGAGCACGACCGAGCGCTTGTTACGGTTCAGCGAGAGGAAGTAGGCGGCGTCGTCACCCAGGAACGGAGGCCCCCACCCGCGGGTGTCGTCGCCCGTCTCCGGACGCTCGATCTTGATCACGTCCGCCCCGAGGTCGGCGAGCACCATCGTCGCGAGCGGCCCGGCGAGCACGCGCGAGAAGTCGGCGACCCGGATGCCGGCGAGGGGCAGGCCGGGCGAGGTGTCCGGGTGGTTCGGCACGGCCTCCTCGGAACGGGAAGGGTAGGGGTGCAACGAGCGGCGCCGCCAGAGCCCGAGGGCTCCAGCGGCGCCACTCGTTTTGTACACCGGGGGCACTTCCGCGGTCAAATCGAACGCGCGGGATTTGTCACTCCTCCTCCGCTACGCCGGCGAGGTCGGGGGTGGCACGAGCGGGCCGAATCCGACACGATTACCCGGTGAACGAGGAGAGCCTGAGGCGCGCGAACGCCTTCCTCGAGGCCATCGCCGAACAGGCGGAACCGGGGGCGATGATCGACGTCACGCCCGCCGAGCTCGGGAAGCGGGTGGGGGTGGTCGAGCCGCTCGCCGCCGCTCGGGCCGTCCGAGCGCTGCTGGCTCGCCGTCGGCTCGAGGCTGTGGACGGGAGATACCGCCTCCTCGATCCTCGCCCGATCGAGCCGGGAGAGCGCGAACAGGTGCCGCGGCCGGCCCGCTCTCGGAAGCCGTCTTCCGCCGAGCGGACGCCGGAGCAGGACGGCCGCGCCACCTACTCCGAGATCGGGCGGGAGGTGGTGGAGCGAACCATCGAGCTCGGCCGCGAGGTCGGGACGCTCCGGGGCGCGCTGCGGACGGCTCGGGAGGAGGTCCGCGAGGCCCGCGAGGCGCGCGACGACGCGGAGCGCCGGTCGGGGCAGCTCGCGGCCCGGGTCAAGGAGCTCGAGGGGCGGGCGGAGATGGCGGAGGCGAACCTTCGGACGCTCCTCGCGGCCGCCAAGGGCTCCGGGCGCGACACGCCGGTGGGTGACACCGAGATGGAGGCGATCCTCGACGTGCTGAAAGGCGCTCCGGAAGCCTCCTAGCGCCGACGCCGCTTCAGGTCGCCACGCACGACCCGGGCCGACACGTACCCCGGGGCTCCGGTCACGCCGCCTCCTGGATGCGCGCCGGCGCCGCAGAGGTACAGACCTTCGATCGGCGTCCGGTACCTCGACCACCCCGGGATCGGGCGCATCGAGAAGAGCTGCCCGATGTTCAGGTCGCCGTGGAAGATGTTGCCCTCGGTGAGACCGTAGGTGCGTTCGAGATCCAGGGGCGTGATCACCTGCATCTCGCGGATCGAGCCGCCGAAGTCGCCGTCGACGTCGCGCCCGATCCTTGCGACGACGCGCCTGCCGAGCTCACCGGATCGCTCGTCCCACGTTCCCCGGTCGAGCTCGAACGGGACGTACTGCACGAACGCGGTCAGGACGTGCGTGCCCTCGGGAGCGAGCGTGTCGTCGACGTTGGAGGCCGTCACGCAGTCGACCCACAGCTCGTCGGGGATCTCGCCCGTCCGGTGCTGATCGTAGGAGCGCTGCGCCTGCTCCAGCGTGGGAACCAGGGTCGCGAGCGAGCGGCGGTTGGGGTCCGCGTCCGCGGGCATCCCGCGCCATTTGGGTTCGCGGTCCAGCGCGAAGTTCACCTTCGCGCACGGGCCGGCCATCGTGATCGCCGCGATGTCTCGGCGGAACTCCTCCGGCAGGTCGGGCTTGTCGACGAGGCCGAGGAACGTCCGCTTCGGGTCCGCGTTCGAGAGCACGACCCGGGCGGGGATCTCGGTGCCGTCCTCGAGGGTCACCCCGGTCGCTCGCCCCTCGCGGACGTCGATCCGGGCCACCGGGGCCGAGGTGCGGATGTCGGTTCCCGCATCGCGCGCGGCCGCTGCCATCGCCTGGGTGATCGAGCCCATTCCGCCGATCACGTGGCCGCCCCACCCCTGCGTCTCGTGCTCGCCGCCCGAGAGCATGTGGAACAGCAGCCCGATCGCGGTGCCCGGCCGATACGGAGGGGCGTGCATGCCGTAGACGTTGTTCGCGAGGTAGAGGCGCTTGACCTCCTCGGACTCGAAGTGCCGGTCCACGAAGTCGCCGAGCGAGGACGTGCCGAACCGCACGAGGTCCGAGAGCTGGTCGCCGGACAGGCCGCGGAAGCGGCGGAACATGCGGCGTCCCTCGCGGACGCGGCCCCATCCCCTCGCGTACAGGTCGGGCGGCTCCTCGAGGAAGAACGGCTGGAGCGACCGCGCGAGCCCGTGCAGGCGTGCCGTCGTGCGTTCGAACGCGTCCCCGTCCACGACCGAGATCCGACGCAGCTCCTCGGCGGTGCGGGCCCGGTCCGACCACCACGGGACGACGCGTCCCTCGGGAAGGACGATCTGCAGCGCCGGCTCGCACGGGACCATCCGCAGCCCGCGCCGCTCGAGCCCGAGGTCGCTGATCACCTCCGGTCGCAGCATGCTGGCGATGTACGAGGTGGTAGACGCGCGGACGCCGGGCGCGATCTCCTCGGTCACGCACGCGCCGCCGACCCGTTCGCGTCGTTCGAGCACGAGTGTGCGGAGGCCGGCGTCGGCGAGGTAGAACGCCGCGGTGAGACCGTTGTGGCCCGCGCCCACCACCACCGCGTCGAACGATGGGTCCAAGGGTCCGCCCGCCGGATCAGCTCCCGGTGACCGGGACGGCGTCGCGGTTCGCGGCCGCCAGGTGGCAGGCGGCGAAGTGCCCGGGCCGGAGCTCGGCGAGACCGAGGTCCTCGCCGCGGCACCGATCCTCGACGCCGGCCGACGCGGCGGCACCCGAGACGACCTCGGGACACCGGGGGTGGAACCGGCACCCCTCCGGGATCTGGGTGGGATCGGGGGCCTCTCCCGTCAGGTAGGGCCGCGACAGGCCGCCGGCCTCCGGGACGACCTGGAGCAGCGCCTGCGTGTACGGGTGCATCGGGCGCGTCAGGACGTCCTCGGCCGGTCCGATCTCGACGATCCTGCCGAGGTACATCACCGCCACGCGATCGGCGATCGTCCACGCGAGTCCGAGGTCGTGGGTCACGACGAGCATCGCGATCCCGAAGTCGTCTCGGAGTCCGAGCAGCAGCTTGAGGATCTCGCCCCGAACCGAAGCATCCAGGCTCGAGACCGGCTCGTCCGCAACGATGATCTCGGGTTCGAGGACCAGGGCGCCGGCGATGACGACGCGCTGCCGTTGCCCGCCCGAGAGCTCGTGGGGGTACCTGAGGAAGAACCGCTCGGGCGGCCGGAGACCCGAACGGGCGAGCGATCGAGCGACGAGCTGCTCCTCGGACAGGTCGTGCCTGGAGCTGATCCCGTGGATCCGGAGCCCCTCCGCGATCGACTCGTAGATCGTCTGGCGTGGGTTCAGCGCGGCGGTGGGGTCCTGGAAGACGATCTGGACGCGGCGTCGGTACTCGCGGAGCACCTTCGTGCTCGAGCCGAGCGGCTGGCCCTCGAAGAAGATCTCGCCCGAGGTTGGGCGTGCGAGCCCCATGAGCGCCCGCGCGAGCGTGGTCTTGCCGCAGCCGGACTCGCC
>DATFEU010000032.1:0-2725 GCA_035250725.1 Actinomycetota bacterium | reverse complement strand
CCCTTCGTCAGCTCGCGAACCGCCTCGTCGGGATCCTCCACGTGTGTCTCGAACGCCGAGAGCTCTACCGCGAAGAGGTCGCCTGGCCCGCACTCGAGGAGGTCGCCGCTTGACAGAAAGAGACGTGGGATGTCTAGCCTCCCTGCGTGCGCGTCGACGTCCTGACGATCTTCCCCGGCATCCTCGAGGGGCCGCTGCGCCAGAGCCTGCTCGGCCGCGCGATCGAGGACGGGCTCCTGGACGTGAAGGTGCACGACATCCGCGAGTTCACCGAGGACAAGCACCGGCAGGTCGACGACGAGTCCTACGGCGGCGGCCCGGGGATGGTGCTGAAGCCCGAGCCCGTCTTCGCTGCGGCCGAGGCGCTCGGCCCGGGGCGCCGGCGCACGCTGCTCCTGTCGCCGGCCGGCCGCCGGCTGGACCAGGCGCTCGTCCGCGAGCTCACGGCCGAGCCTTGGCTGGTGCTGATCGCCGGCCGGTACGAGGGCGTGGACGAGCGCGTCGTACAGGGGCTCCCCGCCGAGGAGGTGTCGATCGGCGACTACGTGCTCTCCGGGGGCGAGATCCCGGCGCTCGTGGTGATCGAGGCCGTGACGCGCCTCCTCCCGGGTGTGATCGGGCGCGAGGAGTCCCACGAGCGCGACTCCTTCGGCGAGGAAGGCCTGCTCGACCACCCCCATTACACGCGCCCCGCCGAGTTCCGCGGGATGGAGGTCCCCGAGGTCCTGCGCTCCGGGGACCATGCCGAGATCGAGCGGTGGCGCCGGGAGGCCGCGCTCGAGAAGACCCGTCGCAACCGCCCCGACCTGCTCGGGACCGAGTCCTGAGCCCGCCGTTCCTGCTGCTACCATGGTCGTCCCGCCATGAACAAGACCGATCTCGTCGACCAGGCGTTCCTGCGCGCCGACCTGCCCGAGTTCCGCCCGGGTGACACCGTCAAGGTGCACGTCCGGGTCGTCGAGGCTGGGCGCGAGCGCATCCAGGTCTTCCAGGGCGTCGTGATCCGTCGCCAGGGCGGGGGGCTCCAGGAGACCTTCACGGCGCGGAAGATCTCGTTCGGTGTCGGAGTCGAGCGGACCTTCCCGCTGCATTCGCCCTCGATCGCCAAGCTCGAGGTCGTCTCGCGCGGCCACGTCCGTCGCGCCAAGCTCTACTACCTCCGCGAGCTGCGGGGCAAGAAGGCCCGCATCCGCGAGCGCCGCCTCGGGGAGGAGGAGCTCGCCGCGATCGCCGACGCCGAGGCCGAGCGCGCGGCCGCCGGGTCAGCTGCGGCCGACTCGGAAGAGCCCGATGAGTCGACGGCCGAGGCCGGAGAGCCGAGTGGCGAGGAGGAGACGGCGGCGGAGGTAGCCGAAGCAGGCGCGCCCGAGCCCGACGAGGAGACCACCCCCGACGCCGAGGCAGAAGCACCCGACGCCGAGCCCGCCGACGCCGAGGTCCAGACCTAACGCGCTCCGTCGCGTCCAAGACCGAGGATCGGTCCCGTCATCTACCATCCAGCGCTGGGCGATGTGATGGTGTTCGCTGATCCACCGGACCGCCGTCCCGGGTCGGATGGCTGAATCGGTACAGGATCTCGACCGGTACGAGCGCGGGCTCCGCGCTCAGGGCTTCCGGCTGATCGCCGGCGTCGACGAGGCGGGGCGGGGGGCGCTCGCTGGACCGCTCTTCGCGGCGGCCGTGATCCTGCCCGACGGCTTCGACCTCGAGGGCATCAACGACTCCAAGCTGCTGACCGCCCACCAACGGGCGGTCGCGTTCGACCGGATCGTCGCCGGCGCGGTCGCGTGGTCGGTGCACCGGTGCATGCCGACCAGGATCGACCGGCGGGGCCTCCAGCGGACGAACCTCTCCCTCCTGCGCAGATGCGTGACCGCCCTGTCCGTCCAGCCCGACTACGTCCTCTCGGACGGGTTCCCCGTCCGGCGGCTCACCGTGCCGAACCTCTCGATCAAGAAGGGGGACGCCGTCACGGCGTCGGTGGCGGCCGCCTCGATCGTCGCCAAGGTGACCCGCGACCGGATGATGGATCGTTACCACCGGCGGTTCCCCGAGTATGGGTTCGACCGCAACCGCGGCTACGGGACGAACGAACATCGCGACGCGCTCCGCCGGCTCGGCCCCACGCCGATCCACCGGTACTCGTTCAAGGGCCTTCGGACCGGCTACTACGACGGCGATAGGGTGACGGAGCCGTGAACCACGACGAAGGCGACATCGAGCGGTTCGAGGAGGAACGCGAGCTCGAGCTGTATCGCGAGTACCGGGACGTGGTCCCGATGTTCGCCTACGTCGTCGAGACCGAGCGGCGCTTCTACCTCGCGAACGAGGTCGAGCTCACCGAACGCGGCGACGGTTGGATCGAGGTGCGGCTCGGCGACGCCTGGGTGTGGGACATGTTCCGCCCGGCAAGGTTCGTCTCGAGCGTTCGCGTGCTGACGCGCCGAGACGTGAACGTCGAGGAGCTCCGGCAGGACGACTCCGTCCAGCTCCCCGAGTAGACAAGCGTGTCGGCGGCTCTCGTTAGCGTGCCGCCATGCGATCCACGCAGGAGCGTTCCGAGCTCGGGCGCGTCGGCGAGGACGCCGCGCTGCGGATCTACCAGCGGCGCGGCTACGAGCTGGTCGCGCGCAACTGGCGGTGTCCGCTCGGGGAGCTCGATCTCGTGCTGCGGCTCGGCGAGCGGCTCGTCGTCTGCGAGGTGAAGACGAGGAGCGGTGCAGCG
>DATFEU010000334.1:0-3851 GCA_035250725.1 Actinomycetota bacterium | reverse complement strand
CGGCTGCACGACGCCTACGTCACCGCCGTCAACCGGTGCGCGCCGCCGGGCAACAAGCCCACGCCGGCCGAGCGCGACACCTGCCTGCCGTACCTTCGGCGCGAGATCGGCTCGCTGGATCGGCTCCGGGTGGCCGTGGCCCTCGGCGCGTTCGCCTGGGACGGCGTGCTGCGCGCCCTGTCGCAGGTCGGGCATCGCGTTCGGCCTCGTCCGACGTTCGCGCACGCCGCCGAGGCCGAGGTTGGGCCGTTCGCGATCCTCGGGTGCTTCCACCCCAGCCAGCAGAACACGTTCACCGGCAAGCTCACGGCCGAGATGCTCGACGAGGTGTTCGAGCGCGCGAGGGAACTCGCCCGTCGGTGAGCCCGGCGATCACTCCCCGGCGCGGTGCTCTTCGTCCCGGATCGGGTACGCGGTGGTCCCGAACCGCGGTTCCTCGCCGGCCGAGCCCTCGTCATGGCGGACCTTGCTCGGGTCGATCTTCCGGTAGAGCGGGAGGCGGTTCACCTCGAGGATCACGAGGACCATGACGCAGGCCGCGACCGCCGAGAGGTACAGGCCTGCGCCGGCGAGGATCCCGAGGGCCGCGGCGGCCCACGACGATGCCGCGGTCGTGAGGCCGAGCACTTGCCCCTGCCCTTCGGCGTCCCGCTCGCGGAAGATCAGGCCGGCCCCGAGGAACCCCACTCCCGTGACGACGCCAGCGATGACCTTCTCGGCGGAGGCGGGGAAGAACAGGACGCCGACCGCGGTCACCGCCGAAGAGCCGAGCGCGAGGAGCCCGAACGTGCGCTCGCCGGCCGGCTTGCCACGGAACTCACGCTCGAACCCGATCACGTAGCCGAGGGCAGCGCCGAGCGCTACGCGCCCGATCAGCGTCGCCTGGGCCTCGAGGTCCACGGTTCAAGCGTAGCCCCACCGTCGCCGTCCGGGGAATACGGATGTCCGGACGGGTCTTATCCTCGTGGCATGGGCATGCACGGCCGCTTCCTGCGCGTCCCCGCCGAGGGGGACGATCGTCCGATCCGCGCGAAGACGGTCCGACGGGTGGTGCGGACCTTCGGCCCCTACCGGGGCCGGGTCACACTCGTCGCCCTGCTCATCGTGGTGACGGCGGGTCTCGGGGTCGTCAACCCGCTGCTGATCAAGTGGATCTTCGACCAGGGGCTGTTCGGCAACCCGCCGGGGACCTGCGGCGGCGGCGCCTCGTGTCCGCAGCTCGACACGATCTACGTGGGGGTCGCGCTGATGATCGTGATCCCGATCGTGACGGGCGTGATCGGCGTGTGGCAGACCTACCACGCGAACTGGGTCGGGCTGCGCGTCATGCAGGACCTCCGCGACAACCTCTACACGCACCTGCAGTTCATGCCGCTGCGCTTCTTCACCACCACGCGGACCGGTGAGATCCAGTCGCGGCTCGCCAACGACGTCGGCGGGGTCCAGGCGGTCGTCACGGACACGATGTCGAACATCCTGTCGAACATCGTCGTGATCGTGAGCACGTTGATCGCGATGCTGATCCTCTCCTGGGAACTGACGGCGCTGTCGCTGTTCATGCTCCCGTTCTTCCTCTGGCTCACGGTCAAGGTGGGGCGGGCGCGGCGTGAGGTCGCGACGAGCACGGCGAAGACCCACGCCGATCTCACCGCCGTGACGGAGGAGACGCTCTCGGTCTCGGGGATCCTGCTGTCGAAGTCGTTCGGCCGGCAGCGCCACGAGATCGACCGGTTCCGCGGCGAGAACGAACGGCTCACCGGACTGCAGATGCGTCAGACGATGATCGGGCGATCGTTCTTCGCGATCGTCGGCACGTTCTTCTCGATCACACCTGCGCTCGTGTACCTGGTCGCCGGCTGGGTGCTGTCGAACGACCCGGCGAACGCGGAGATCACGGCGGGGACGATCGTCGCGTTCACCACGCTCCAGTCCCGGCTGTTCTTCCCGATCGGGTCGATGCTCCAGGTCTCCACCGAGATCCACTCCTCGATGGCGCTGTTCGACCGGATCTTCGAGTACCTCGATCTCGATCAGGAGATCGTGGACGCGCACGATGCGGTGCGGATCCCCGGAGATCGGGTCCGCGGGCGCGTCGAACTCGACCACGTGTACTTCCGGTACGACACCCCGGACCAGGAGCGCGCCACGCCGGTCTCGCCGAGCGATCTCGCGCAGGCGAACGTCGCGCCGCGCGAGTGGACGCTCGAGGACGTCTCGATCTCGATCGAACCCGGGCAGCTCGCCGCGCTCGTGGGCCCGTCCGGAGCCGGGAAGACGACGATCACGTACCTCGTGCCGCGCCTGTACGACGTCCAGCGAGGCCGGGTCGAGATCGACGACCTGGACGTGCGCTCGCTCGCGCTCGAGTCCCTCGGTGGCGCGATCGGCGTCGTCACGCAGGAGACCTACCTGTTCCACACGACGATCCGTCGGAACCTGCTCTACGGGAACCCCGACGCCGGCGAGGACGAGCTGGTCTCGGCCGCGCGTGCCGCGAACATCCACGACCGGATCGTGGAGCTGCCCGAGGGCTACGACACGATCGTAGGGGAGCGCGGCTACAAGCTCTCGGGCGGCGAGAAACAGCGCCTCGCGATCGCGCGGGTGATCTTGAAGGACCCGAAGATCCTGATCCTGGACGAGGCCACGTCCTCGCTCGACACGACGTCGGAACGGCTCGTGCAGGCCGCGCTCGTGCCGCTGATGGAGGGACGGACGACGATCGCGATCGCGCACCGCCTGTCGACGATCCTGTCGGCCGACGTGATCTTCGTCGTCGACCGCGGCCGGATCGTGGAGCGCGGGACGCACGACGAGCTGCTCGAACGCGGCGGGCTCTACGCGCGGCTGTACGACCAGCAGTTCCGGGGCGGGCTCGTCCAAGCCGAGTGCGAGGACGGCGTGATCCTCTCGACGGGCGAGGTCGTCCGGACCGCCAGCGGCTGAGCCGCTCCGAGCGGGATCAGCTCGGCGGGATCGGCTTCGCGTAGGACAGGAGCACGAACCCGTCCGGGAAGATCCGGTCCGGCAGGCGCTCGAACCCCAGCGACTCGTACATCGCCTGGGCCGCCCGCATCCGCTGCGTCGTGTGCAGGGACATCCGCGTCCGGCCCGCCTCGCGCGCGAGCTCGAAGGAGGTGTCGATCAGCGCCCGCGCCACCCCCCGTCCGCGCGCGTCCGGAGCGACGCCGAGCATGCGGATGTGGGCTTCGCCGGGCTGCAGCGGGGGGTCGTCGCCGTCGATCCGGCCGTCGAGCTCGAGGGTCGACGTGCCGAGGATCCGGCCGTCCTCGACGGCCACGAGGACCCGGGCCACCTCGGCGCGACCCCCGACGTCGGCGAGCTCGTCCAGGTAGCGCTCCCACGCGTCGCCGTCGACGAACTCGCGATACGCGTCCGCGGTCACGCGCCCCGCCTCCGCGTACTCCTCGGGTCTGACCGACCGGACCTCGAGCGTCACGCGACCGAGGGTACCCGGTCGTGTCTCGTCAAGGAGGTTGACGACACGCGGCGAGGTCGGTAACGATGCGGGGCGTGGCTGAACCAGATCTCGCACGGCTGTTGCTCGAGGCGTCGCGCGTGCTCGGCGCCGAGGTGGTGGCCGGCCTCGAGGAGCGTGGGTTCCCCGATGCGCGCCCCGGCCACGCCGCGCTGTTCATGCACATCGACCGTCGATGGGGGACCCGGCTGACCGATCTCGCGCGGAGGGCTCGGATGTCGAAGCAGGGGATGATGCTGCTCGTCGACGACCTCGAGACCCGTGGGTACGTGCGCCGCGTCCCGGACGCCGACGACTCCCGCGCCAAGATGGTCCGGCTGACGGCGAGGGGACGGCGGTTCGTTGCCGAGGC